>NZ_BJLL01000026.1:0-33049 GCF_007996925.1 Enterococcus sp. NBRC 3427
AAAATAATTCCTGAATAAGAATTTAATCACTTTTAAGTATATAAACTATGTATATTCTTTAATATTTTTTGAGAATGCACTTCGTACATAATAAACTTTAATCACATTAGTCTTTCATACCTACGATCAATCTCTTTGACTCGCACCCATAAATTCATAATAGTTTGTCGGCGTCTTTGGACGTTTCGAAGATGAGCTACGCATTCTCTTTTTTTATAGACAAAAAAGAGACAGACGAATATGGAGCTTCCAAAACTGGATTTTTGATCCAATTTTGGAAGCTCCATTTATTTTGTTTCCGTCTTTTTTATTTTTTCCAGCTTTCGACTAATTCTTGGTTCTCTTTGATCCAGTCTTTTGCTGCTTGCTGTGGATCTTTTCCATTGTTGATTTCCAACATAACTTTTTCCATATCTTTTTCTGACCAATGGAAATTGTCTAATACTTTGTAAGCTTCTGGCTGGTCTTCTTTCAATCCTTTTCGAACCATCGTATGGATCTGCTCTTCGCTTCCCATTCCGTTTTCAGGATCTTCTAAGTATTTCAGATCATATTTGGCAAACATCCAATGAGGTGTCCATCCTGTAACTACAATTGGTTCGTGTTTTTTGATCGCTTGACCTAGTGCAACGGTCATTGCTCCTGAAGAAGATGTCTCTACTTTCCAGTCTTTCAAGTTGTCATATTTTTGGATCGTGTTTTCAGCAGCCGTAACTACACCAGCTCCTGGCTCGATTCCTATGATTTTCTTACCTGCCTGATCGGTTAACTCATCGATCGAATTTACATCCATGTAGGCTGGCACTGCTAAACCAACTTTTGCTCCTGTCAAATTGGCACCTAGGTCTTCGACTTGATCTTTATATTGTGCATACTGTGAACCGTGAGTTTTAGGTAGCCAAGCTGAAACCATGGCATCTGACTCGCCATTTGAAACAGATTTCCACATGATTGAATTATCTAGCGGTGTCATCGTTACATCATAGCCCATTTGTTTCAATACTTCACCGACTACATTTGTTGAAGCAACTTCTGTATCCCATTCGACATAAGACAAGTTGATACGTTTTGTTTCTTTGGCAGAAGAAAAACTTCCTATACCAATCGCACCTAAGATCACTACTACTACAGCACCAATGATCAAACCTTGACGTTTTTTACTTTTTTGTGTTGCAGCTCCTGCAGCTTTTTTATTGTTTGGCTGATTCAAATGCTGCGTAAAACGGTCAATGATGATTGCTAAGATAACTAATGCAACCCCGTTGACAAATCCATTCCCGACTTGTGCTCTTTGTAAAGCGGACAATACTCCCCGTCCTAAGCCGGGTGCACCAATCATAGAGGCAATAACGACCATTGAAAGTGACAGCATCGTTGTTTGATTGATCCCTGCCATGATCGTACTTTTAGCTAAAGGCAATTCTAGTTTGAATAGTTTTTGACGACTTGTGCTCCCGAATGAATCAGAAGCTTCTACTAACTCTTTCGGTACTTGTCGAATCCCTAAATTCGTAAAACGAACGGTTGGTGGCAAAGCAAAGATGACTGAGGCAAATACCCCTGGCACCATCCCAATACCGAAAAATGCAACTGCTGGAATCAAATAAACGAATCCTGGCATCGTCTGCATAAAGTCAAGGATCGGCTTGATGATGCTTTGAGCTTTACTGCTTTTTGCCATCAAGATCCCTAACGGTACACCTATGATGATTGAGATCACACTAGATAAAAGAACAAGTGTGACAGTATTCATCAAGTCATTCCATAGACCTTGGTTATAAATAAACCATAGACCAATCAATGTGAACAACGTAAGTCCTGGACGTTTCTTAGAAATAAAGAAAGCTGCTATCGTCAATAACAAGATAAACAAAGGCGCTGGGATCACTAACAGTAAATTTGTAATCCCCGACATCACTGCCTGTCCGATCGTTTGTAAAAATGAAAATAGGCCAGAAAAAGTTGTCGTAAACCATTCTGTGATATTTTCTACCCAGTTTGCCACTGGTAATTGATAGTTTAATAGATTATTCATGTTCACTCACCTCGCTTGTTTCTGCTAATGCTTCAATCACACTACCTCGGATGACGACACCTTTTAATTTTCCATCCTCTACAACTGCAAGCGGAGTCGGTGAATCATAAATAATATTGAAAATATCACTTACAACCATGTCTTTTCCGATCACCATCACATTTTCATCTAAGAAGTCGATCAATGGACGTTTTTGCTTCCTAGCTTCTAACGCCTGATCTGCAGTAATGATTCCTTTCAGGTGTCTCTTTCGGTCAACAGCCATCAGCATGCTGACTTCTTCATTACGCATCCTTGTCAATGCGACATTTGGTCCATCAGATTCGATATTCGTCGTCAATGCAGGTACCATGATGTTTTGAGCAGTAAGCACTTTGGAACGATCGACTTCTTCCACAAATTCACGTACGTAATCATTTGCTGGATTGGTCAATATTTCTTCACCTGTTCCGATCTGCATGATTTCGCCGTCTTTCATTAATGCGATTCTGTCCCCAATCCGTAAAGCTTCATTCAAATCATGGGTAATGAAAATAATCGTTTTTTGAACATTGGCTTGCAGGTCCAGTAATTCGTCTTGCATTTCTCGTCGGATCAGCGGATCAAGAGCCGAGAACGCTTCGTCCATCAGCAAGATCTCAGGATCATTCGCTAAAGCTCTGGCTAAGCCGACCCGTTGCTGCATCCCACCAGATAACTGATTAGGATATTGGTCTTTAAATGAAAGCAGACTAGAATTTTCTAATGCTTTTTCTGCTTTTTCTTGTCGTTCTTCTTTAGGTACACCACGGACTTCTAACCCGTATTCTGTATTTTCCAAGATCGTTCGGTGTGGAAACAGACCGAAGTTTTGGAAAACCATATTGATTTTATGACGACGGACTTCTCGCAATTCTTCTTTACTTAACTTCGATACATCTTCTCCATCAATATAGATACTGCCCGAAGTTGGTTCGATCAGACGATTCAATAGACGGATCAATGTGGATTTCCCACTCCCGGAAAGCCCCATGATCACGAAGATTTCTCCTTCTTTTACGTCAAAATTCACGTCATACACACCAACCGTCGCACCGGTTTTCTTTAAAATCTCCGTTTTCGGCTGGTGATCATTCATCATATCTAAAGCGGCTTGTGTCTTTTTACCAAATATCTTTGTTAAATGTTTTACTTCTACTTTTACCAAACAAATTCTCCTTTTTTATGTAAATTCATTTTTCTTTCTGAAAAAAGTGACCACACTATGTTAACATCATGTAGTCACTTTGTCAAAAATGAAAGAAATTTGCTTGTCTAAACAGAAAAAAACTTGGTTAAATCTTTATAAATAAAAGGTTTAGCCAAGTTAATATTTTTATAATATTTCACACAATCATTCTGCAAGCTGATGTTCCGGGTAAAAAAAGTTTGTCATACGCTGTAGCGTATACTCATTTCCAATAAAATGAACGATATCCCCTGCCGTAAATTTAGCATAAGGTCCAGGTGAAACAAGTAGTTCTTCGTTATGAGAAATTGCGATAACTGTAGCACCAGTCGCCTGCCAGATATTCAACTCGCTAATCGAACGGTCCAGATGCATTGCTTTTTCTGATAAAGACAATTCAAACGGAAGTAACGGGTTCATCTTATGTATTCGCTTCGTTTGATTGACCAGCTGATCCAATAATTGAGAAAAATGATTCAGCTCATCTTGTTGCTTCTCCACACTCGCCATGATTTCTGCTTTTGTATCTTGGATAGATTGTACATCTTGATACTGCAATAGGAAATCTTTTGCTTTTTCTTTCGAGGCAACAAATGCCCCACTCCCATGCCGTACTTCCATGATCCCAAGATCTACCAGCACATTGATAGCCTTTCGGGTAGTCTCAGGAGAAGCATTGTACGTACTGGCAAGCGTTGAGCGAGCATGGATCTTCTCACCCACTTTATATCGGTTTTCAACGATACGTTCGGCTAAATCGACAGCAATCTGTTGATAGCGCGGGCGGACGATTTTTTTCTTTCCAGACATTTTCTTTCCTCTTTCTTTTTTTACTTTCCCTCATCTTACTATGCTCTAGCAAAATAAGCAAAAAAGGGGAGAACAGCCTCTTGCAACGACTGATCATCGCTTGATCTGTTCCTTTTTTACTGGGCAAGCTGTTTGACAGTCATCACAATTCTTTCCGGATTTTAAACGAGTATAGACAATCGCTCCTGCACTTCCAAAGATTAATACACTTAATAAGAACGTCGCCATCCTATTCCTCTCCTTCTAATGACAATATAGTATAAAACTGGTTCTTGGATTTTGGCTGACGGAACAAAACATAAACGAGACCTATCATCAGTAAAATAGCAAGATACGTCCCTAAGGCTACCTGTCCACCTTCCAATAAGTGTCCCAACTGATAGATCACAAAACTAACTAAATAAGCTAAACCGCATTGATAGCCTATGGCGATCCAAGTCCATTTCTTGGCATTCATTTCCCGATGGATAGCCCCAATTGCCGCAAAACAAGGCGCACAAAGTAAATTGAAGGCTAACAATGAATAAGCTGCTGCGGGAGTATATGTGTGTTGTAGCACTTGCCAGATTTCTCTGCCATTTTCGGATACTTCCGCATGTCCAAACAAAATCCCAAATGTGCCAATAATATTTTCTTTAGCAACTAATCCTGTAATCGCTGCGACAGTTCCTTGCCAATTCCCCCAACCAAGCGGCTGAAAAACAACAGCCAAGATTCGTCCGAAAAAGGCTAGGATACTTTGGTCTTCAGGAACAGGTTGAGCATAAAAATTATAAGAAGAGCTAAACCAGATCACGATACTAGAAACAAAGATAATCGTTCCTGCTTTTTTAACAAAAGACTTGCTGCGGTCATAGGTTTGTCTTAGGATCGTTGACCATTGAGGAAAATGATATGCAGGCAATTCCATGATAAACGGAGCTGTTTCTCCGGCAAACAAACGCGTTTTTTTCAAGCTGATTCCAGAGAAAATAATTGCAGTCATCCCAAGAAAATAGGCAGAAGGAGCTACCCAAGATTGGTGAGGAAAAAAGGCCCCTGCTACTAAGACAATAATCGGCAACTTTGCAGAACAAGGCATGAATGTCGTGACCATGATCGTCAACCGACGATCTTGCTCGTTTTCAATCGTGCGAGTAGCCATGACGCCTGGTACTCCACATCCCGTGGCAATCAGCATAGGAATAAAGGATTTTCCTGAAAGCCCGAATTTCCGGAAAAGTCGATCCATGACAAAAGCGATCCTCGCCATATATCCGCAGTCTTCTAGAAAGCTCAAGCATAAAAACAATACGATCAATTGCGGTAAAAATCCTAATACTGCTCCCACGCCTGCAATGATGCCGTTCAAGATCAGCTCCTGCATCCATCCAGCTACTTGCCATTCAGCTAACAGTCTGCCAACATGTTCTGGTAGCCACGTTCCAAACAATGTATCATTGATCCAATCTGTCCCCATTGTTCCTACTGTTTGAATAGCCAAGTAATAAATCAGCCACATCACAAATGCAAAGATTGGCAAGGCTAACCAACGATTCGTTGCAATCTGATCGATTTTGTCACTCATCGATAATTGGAAAGAATCATTTGACACGACAGATAGTGCACATAATTGGGTAATAAATTCATAACGTTCATTGACTAGAATCGTTTCACTATCGTCATCCAATAGTTTCTCTGTCAACTGGATCAGTTGTTCGATTTCTTTTTGCTGAGAAATTGTTATCTCATCATCCTCATTCACCTTCTGATCTCTTTCAAAATATTTCATTGCATACCAGCGTTTCTTGCTGCTTTTTTCTCCTAGTACATCTTCAATTTCATGTAAAGCTGCTTCTAAACGCGAATCGTATGTACAGGGAACAGGAATAGAGGGCCGTTTTTTTGCAGACTCCTGCATCTTTTCGATTAATTTTTCGATTCCTTGCTTTTTCAATATGCTGATTGGTAAAACTGGTACACCAAGACCATAGGAAAGCTTTTCTAGGTTGATTTTTTTTCCTTCTTTTTTGATGACATCCATCATATTCAGACCAATGATCATAGGAATGTCTAAATCTAATAACTGCGTAGTTAAATATAGATTCCGCTCTAAATTGGTAGCATCAATAATGTTGATGATCAGTTCAGGCTGTTCATGAACCAAATAATCTCTTGCAATCACTTCTTCGGGTGTATAAGGAGACAAAGAATAGATGCCAGGTAGGTCTTGAATATGAATGTTCGGATTTTTTTTCAACAATCCTTCTTTTTTTTCTACTGTTACGCCCGGCCAATTCCCTACATATTGATTCGAACCAGTCAAGAGATTGAACAAGCTCGTTTTTCCGCTGTTTGGATTTCCGACTAACGCGATATTCATTCGTTTTCCTCCCTTTGTACCAAGACTAATTCAGCCTCTGACTTTCGTAACGTCAATTCATATCCTCGCACTGTCAGTTCGATTGGATCTCCTAGAGGGGCTAGTTTTCGGATGACTATTTTTACATTTCGCGTCAATCCCATATCCATCAACCGCCGCTTCACTGCGCCTTGTCCGTGGATGGCTACGACGATCCCAGTCTCTCCTGCTTTTAATTGATCAAGAGAAGTCCAGCTTTCAGAGGAAGCAGTCTTTTTATTGACAAAGATCTGACTTAGTATTTCCCGACTTACTGCCACTCGATGACTTTTTACCAGTAAAATGGCATTGTTGCCTGATAAATTGACGACGACGATTTTACTTCCGGCAACGACCCCAATATTTTGCAAATGGCGTTTTGTTTTTTCTTCTGTTTCGATTCGTTCGACTTGATAAACGATGTTTTGCTTTGCCTGAGCTAAGGTCTGCATATTGATTCCTCTCTTGTGAAATAAATCATGTATTGAAATCATTCATTATATGTTCTAGTTTTCTTACGTATTACGCAAATAAATGAGAATCATTCTCACATAGAATACTCTCGGTAATTGAGAATGTCAATTACACTTGTGATATTATGAGCGATTCTTTATTATTGATAGATAAAAATGAGAAAAAAATATTTCTTCATAGTTTTCCACAATTTTTTCTCTATTAGATTTGCTATTTTCCCACACGATACTTGTTTTCAGCTCTTTTTTCAAAAACACAAAACTTAGTATTCCACAGTTTCCACAACACAATATGTAGTGTTTGTTGTTTGACTTTTTTACTAAGAGTTTTATACTATCTATTATAGATAATAAGAATGTGTTTAGAGGAGGCACTCATCATGAACGTAAAAATCTTTTCTAAAAATAATTGCATGCAATGCAAGATGGTCAAACGTTTTTTAACAGAAAATCAAATCGCTTTTGAAGAAGTCAATATCGATGAACAACCGGAAGCAGTAGACTGGTTGAAAGCACAAGGATTCCAAAGTGTTCCTGTCATTACTTCCGATGCAGAAACAGTTATCGGATTCCGTCCTGATCAGTTGCGTAAACTTGCCAGCTAACATGACTAAAAGAATCAAAACAAGATACATGGATTTGAAGGGCTTGAGACAGCACCAGTTTTTGTCGCAAACTTCCAAATCCTTTTTTAAAGCTTAAAAACAATGCAATGATTTGCAATCAAGCATCATCAAATACGAAATGAAGGTTGGGCGTACGTATGAGTCTTAAAAATTTACAAGATGTCAGTTATTTCAAGCTGAATAATGAAATCAATCGACCAGTCAATGGTCAAATCCCTTTGAATAAGGATAAAGAAGCTTTGGCTGCCTTTTTTGAAGAAAATGTCAAACCAAATACGATGACTTTTTCATCTATTATGGAAAAAATCAATTACTTGATCGATCAAGAATATATAGAAGCAGAATTCATCCAATTATATTCACCATCATTTATTGAAAAGCTATATCAATTTTTGGACGAACAACATTTTTCTTTCAAATCTTTTATGGCTGCTTACAAATTTTATTCTCAATATGCGTTGAAAACCAACGACGGTTCCGCTTATCTGGAAACTTATGAAGATCGAGTAGCCTTCAATGCGCTTTACTTTGCAAACGGGGATGAAGAATTAGCACTTGCTCTTGCAGATGAAATGATCCATCAACGTTATCAGCCAGCTACACCTTCTTTCTTGAATGCTGGACGTAAACGTCGGGGCGAATTGGTGTCTTGTTTCTTGACTCAAGTCACTGACGATATGAACTCTATCGGGCGCTCAATCAACTCTGCTTTGCAATTGTCCCGTATTGGTGGCGGCGTGGGGATTACTTTATCAAATCTTCGTGAAGCCGGCGCTCCTATCAAAGGATACGAGGGTGCTGCGAGTGGTGTCGTTCCAGTCATGAAATTATTCGAAGATAGTTTCAGCTATTCTAATCAATTAGGTCAGCGTCAAGGAGCTGGTGTGGTTTATTTGAATGTGTTCCATCCAGACATTATTGCTTTCCTTTCAGCAAAAAAAGAAAATGCAGATGAAAAGATTCGCGTAAAAACTCTTTCTCTTGGTGTGATCGTACCTGATAAATTTTATGAATTGACACGCAAAAACGAAGATATGTATTTATTTAGTCCGTATAGTGTCGAAAAAGAATATGGTGTCCCATTCTCTTATGTAGATATTACAGCTGAGTATGATCATCTAGTTGCAAATCCAAACATTCGCAAACAAAAAATCAAAGCGCGTGATCTTGAAAATGAAATCTCAAAATTACAACAAGAATCTGGCTATCCTTACGTAATCAATATTGATACAGCGAACCGCGAGAATCCAATCGACGGTAAGATTATCATGAGTAATTTATGTTCAGAGATTTTACAAGTTCAAACGCCTTCTGTGATCAACGGCAAACAGGAGTATGAAGTATTAGGAACAGATATCTCATGTAACTTAGGTTCGACAAATATCGTGAATTTGATGCAAAGCCCTAACTTTGGTCAATCTGTGCGTACGATGACTCGTGCATTGACATTTATTACAGATGCATCTGATATCGATGTCGTACCACCGATCCAAAACGGAAATAATCTGAATCATACGATTGGATTAGGTGCCATGGGTCTACACACTTATCTTGCAAAAGAACAAATGGAATATGGCTCAGAGGATTCATTAGACTTTACAAATATTTACTTCATGCTGTTGAATTATTGGACACTTGTTGAAAGCAACAATATCGCTCGTGAAAGAAAACAAGTTTTCCATAATTTTGAAAAATCAGCTTATGCTGATGGCACTTATTTCGAAAAATACGTAACTGGAGAATTCCAGCCAAAATCAGAAAAAGTCAAAGCATTATTTGAAGGGATTTTTATTCCAACTGCTGAAGATTGGAATGCCTTGAAACAAGCAGTAATGAAAGATGGGCTATATCACCAAAATCGCTTGGCAGTAGCACCAAATGGCTCAATTTCATATATCAATGATACGAGTGCAAGCATTCATCCTATCACTCGCATGATCGAAGAACGCCAAGAGAAGAAAATCGGTAAAATTTATTACCCAGCGCCTTATTTATCCAATGAGACGATTCCATATTACACTTCTGCTTATGATATGGACATGCGTAAAGTGATCGATGTTTATGCAACGGCACAACAACACGTCGATCAAGGCATGAGTTTGACTTTATTCATGCGTTCTGAAATCCCAGAAGGTATTTATGAATGGAAGACAACAACGAAGCAAACGACACGTGATTTGAATATTTTAAGACATTACGCTTTCCATAAAGGAATCAAATCCATTTATTATGTACGTACCTTTACTGATGATGCAGAAGAAATCGGAAGCAATCAATGTGAAAGCTGCGTGATCTAATATCATAGATAGATTCGCTTATTCATATTTTAATTAAAGGAGCATTCTCATGTCAGAAACATATTATGAAGCAATAAACTGGAATGAAATTGAAGATATCATTGATAAATCCACTTGGGAGAAGCTGACGGAGCAATTTTGGCTAGATACACGTATCCCACTTTCAAATGACCTAGATGATTGGCGCACATTGTCTCAATTGGAAAAAGATACAGTAGGACATGTATTCGGCGGTTTGACACTGCTGGATACTGTCCAATCTGAAAGCGGCATGGATCAGTTGCGTAAAGATGTCCGCACTCCCCATGAAGAAGCCGTTTTGAACAATATCCAATTCATGGAATCCGTTCATGCCAAAAGTTATTCTTCTATTTTTAGTACACTGAACACGAAAAAAGAAATCGAAGAAATTTTTGACTGGACGAATACGAATCCTTATCTGCAAAAAAAAGCTGAGCGTATCAATGAAATCTACAAACACGGTACACCGCTAGAAAAGAAAATTGCCAGCGTCTTTTTAGAAACATTCTTGTTCTATTCAGGTTTTTATACTCCTCTTTATTATTTAGGAAACAACAAATTGGCAAACGTAGCAGAGATCATCAAACTAATCATCCGAGATGAATCGGTACATGGAACCTACATCGGTTACAAATTCCAATTAGGTTTCAACGAATTGCCTGAAGCAGAACAAGAAACGTTGAAAGACTGGATGTACAATCTTCTTTATGAGCTTTATGAAAACGAAGAACGTTATACAGAAGAATTATACGATCCAATCGGTTGGACAGAAGAAGTCAAAACATTCCTACGCTATAATGCCAACAAAGCATTGATGAACCTAGGGATGGATCCACTCTTCCCAGATACTGCCAATGATGTCAACCCAATCGTAATGAACGGGATTTCAACAGGCACAAGCAACCATGACTTCTTCTCACAAGTCGGAAACGGCTATTTGTTAGGTCATGTAGAAGCGATGAAAGATGACGATTATTTGATTGGATTGGAATAAGGAAAAAAATTACGCACAAGAATAGAATATTCTTGTGCGCTTTTTTTATTCCACGACAATTTGTTTTTGTGTATCCGATGTTTGCGAAAAATCAATAGTAAAGCGACCCATCTGCTCATCATAGGTAATTCCTTCACTCATGCTTCGAATAGCTTCAAAATCATTTGGTAATTCAATCGTTATTTTCGTCTTTGTATGAGCAAGATCAGCAAACGTATAACTTTTTTCTTGTTCGTTTATTTTCTTTAATACAGAAAGTGGTTTATCTGTTTTTAATCCATCTAATTCTCCACCAGTATTATCCCAAAAATTGATACCCAAATAACCGGATTCTTTTACTTTTACTGCTTGAATTTTTGGAGTATTTTGAAGAATAGTAACTGGTTCTTTTTCTGCATATTCTTTCAATCCTTTTTCGTTCACTCCTGGTAATATCACATATGCATAAGCTTCATTGATTGGATGTTTTCCATGATTGATCAAAAACTTCCGATAACTTCCATGATAAACTTCATCACTAGGAAATGATTCATTGATTTCCCTATAAGTACCTTGCCGTTCTTCACTCATCACTTTTACTGTTTCTTTCTCAGGAAAATAATAACCGATCGATGTTTCTGGTTGACTTGATTGTAACAATAACCATTCTTTTTCACTTTGTTCGGTTGGCTGGGTAACTTCTCCTGTTTCTGTTACAACTTTATAAGTAAACTGATCGTTTAATAAACGATTATCTATAATCGTTTCAATCGACGCATTTGTGTTACCGGTAATTCCCGAACCAAGCGCAATCAATTGATCGTCAAGCACAAACCACGATTTTTTCCCTTTGACATCCATTGGCAAAACTGTCCCATTATTCTTTGTTCCAGTTTTATTTAGAGCCATACCTACCACTGCCTGACCTTCATTTGATACACCGCCAACGGCTTTCTCATTTGATCGCACAGTCGTAAAAGAAGAGATTTCATCTTTTAAAGGGACTGTATCGACCGTTGTTCCTGGCAATCGATAAGGATCGACAGTCGGCCAATAGCTTTTACCGAATTGTACATCATCCTCATTATATAAGTAGACCATCCCATCCGATGTATGCCAGCCACGTTTGTTTTCTTTATTTCCTGCTTCAAAAGAAGAGATACGGTTCGAATACATACTGATTCCTACCATATACTTACTGGTACGCTGAACAAAACGATCCATTTTATGATACATTTTTGTCCCTATGAATGGTAAATCCTTCCCTAAAATCGTCTGGTCTTCTAATAAGGATAGTGTCATGACCAGATCATTATAATCTCTTACATTCGTTATATAATACGAAGGGTTCAATTGCATCCAATATTTGACTGCTTCTTTTAGTTCCTTTTGCTTATCTTCTGGTGCAAATTTTGAAACAATCAATAAATTATACATCGTTGAAGACCCGTATCCTACCTTCGTCTTTGAAGGCGCACGTGAAATAGCGCGTCCATTCACCATGGGAAGCATTTCACCTTGGTAAATCAAAGGAATAAAGGCCTTCTCTACATTTTCTACGAAAGCGTGAATGTCATCAGAAGCTGCTGTATAAGAAGTCCCATCCACAATCGTAAAAATCTGTCCGACTCCTTTGATTAGTACATTCCCGTAAGAACCTGTATAAGGAATATCATTATGCTGGATAAAGGAACCATCTGCGTAAAACCCATCTCCACTTGTCACGAGTTGAAAAACATCTTTGAGCCCATTCACTGCTTGATGGATTTTTGTGGCATCTTTTTGTAAAATACCTACTCCTAAAACAGTCAATGATAAGTCTGTTCGATTGGCACCAGTCGTTGAAAAGTTAGGGATAAATGCAAGGTCTACGAATGAATCTTGTGGTTTAGTATATAATTGCTGGAATGGATCAGGTACATATTGATTTAAAATAGCTGTATATTGTTGGATTTTTTCACTGGATAGCTCTTGGTGCAACAGTAGAAGGATATTCACAAATTTTTGTGGGATACCAATTTGCCAATCCCACCAATTTCCATAATACTTTTTCCCATCATATCCTTTTTTGGTAATCATAAAATCGATTCCCTCTTTAATTGCTGCAGCAACCTCTGGCTGTTGATAAAGTGTTGTCCCTTTTGTTTTATAGGCATAAGTAAGTTTCTGGAGTTTCGTAAATTGTGTCGTCAAATCTGCTGAAGAAGTATTTCCCGATTCAAGTGGCCATAGATAGGTCCGGTCAGGTGATTGATCCAATGTTTGATATAAATTTCCCGCTTTTTTTGATAACGTTTCTATATATGCTCTTAATGACTCATTTTCCGGACTTTCTTTTTCAAAGACAAGTTGACTTTTCCATCGTTCTTCCATCTTTTGAAATTCATCTTCCTCGGCAAAGGTTGATATACTCATTCCAAATAAACTAATTAAACTAAGCATACTCATCAAAAGAATCCTTTTACCCAAACCTTTTTTCTCCATCTTTGCTCCCTCTTTCTCATCAGATTGTATGAATATACAGAGGCTAAAATCACATTTATCTTAGTGAATGAGAAAACCGCTTAGCCTCTACTTTTTGGACAAATGTGTGAACGGACGTATCTCACTTTTCCTTTTAAGCTAAAATACCAACCGCACTTAATGCAATGGAAAGAATCAAAATGATCCAGATTACTCGTGTGGAATTTAATTTCTTTTGTCCCAACATCCAATAAGTTAATAAAACAAGTAACACTGGAACAAGAGAGGGTAAAATAGCGTCTAATGTATCTTGGATAACTAATTCCACACCATCTTTTTTATAAACAAATGGGACCGTTGCCTTTACCACGGAAGGAATCAAAGCACCAATTACCGTGACACCTAAAACTGTTGCGGCATTAGTGAATGCAGATAATTTGTTTTTCAAAGTTGTGACAAGTTTGACTCCTTGTTTGTATCCTAATGGTAATAACGCAGCCCGTCCAAATAATAAAGCGATATTCGCGATGACCCAAATCACACACCCAACAATTGAGCCGCTTTGAGCTAATGTTCCTGCAATCGAGCCAAAAATCGTTCCCCAAATCACATGGAATAATGAATCACCTACGCCAGCAAGAGAACCCATTAAAGCTGTTTTTAAGGCAATGATTGTGTCTTTTGCTTTGTAACCATCTTCTTCTTCGATTGCCACATCAATCCCCATGATTAAATTTCCGAAAATCGCGTTGGTATTGAAGAATTGATTATGTGTACGCATCATATCCTGTAATTGTGATTCGTCATTACCATAGAATTTTTTCAATACTGGTAATATCCCATATAAATAGCCAGAACTCATCATTCGTTCATAGTTCCAGTTCAGCTGACTTCCTAAAATATAGCGCCAACTAATCGCATTCAGCTCTTGTTTTGTTAATTTCTGGTTATTCATCCCCATCATATCCTCCTTCAAATGTTCCATTATTTGTGGCTGTCACTGTCGGATGTTCTGCTTTTTCACTATCTTTTTTAAATACAATAATTGCAGCAATCACACCGACGATTGAGATACCAAGCATTGGCACTTGTAAATAAGCGGCTAAAAAGAAACCCAATAGTAAATAAGGAATATATTGTTTTGTTGGAAGGTAATGCAACAAGATTCCCACACCAACGACTGGTAACACCCCACCAGCAGTTTTTAGTCCATTCATCAACCATTCTGGTGTATTTTCTGTGATCGTTGAAACAGCAGCATCACCGACTAAAAGCATCAATAAAATCGGAATGGCTCGTGATAATCCCCAAAGAAAAGAGCCAGATAAGACTAATCGCGGTATACGATTGATTTTCATATCATCAATTGCTCTATCTACACGATGCAAGAGATAAACATTACAAAAGCGAGCGACTACATCAAGTTGCAACATCAATAAAGATACTGGAACAGCCAATCCTATACCATACTCTGCACCTTTCCCAGAGATAACCGCAAATACTGTTCCCAAGACGGCTCCTGTGAAATAATCAGGAACTGATGCCCCACCGAAAGCCGCAATCCCTAGTCTCATTAGTTGCAATGTACCTCCAACCATCAATCCTGTTTTTAAGTCTCCCATGATCATTCCTGAAATCATACCTGCGATGGCTGGTTGTGTTAATGTATTTGAAATAAGCGAATCATTGATTGCAATAAAAGCATAAACCGTAATAAGAATAATTTGATACGCTGCTAAGTGCATACTTTCTTCCTCCTCATTTTTGTTTAATTTCTCAGTTTATCCATGAAGTCAATAACTGGATCATTTGGTACCAATTGAGCGGTTACATTTATATCCATTGCTGCAATTGATTCGAACACATCAATTTCTTCTTCTAATACTTTGATACTTTTGGTTATGTCTTTTGACCCCTCTTTATAACTCATATTTCCAACATTTACGTGTGTTAGCTTTCCTCCAGCTTTCAAATAACGTAAGACATCTGTTGGATTTTTGAATACTAGGAATAGACGCTGTTTTCCATACTTTCCTGAACGTATATTTTTCGCAGCAGATTCAACCGACAAAACTGAAAGTCTCATCGATGTAGGCGCTGCCATTCTTAAGGAAGATTTTTGTAACGAATCTGCTGCTGCTTCATCGTTGATCACAATGATTCGCTGTGTGTGCAAACTGGGCGCCCAGATGCCCGCAACTTGTCCATGAATCAAACGCTCGTCTATCCTGACATTCACGATATTTTCTTTTCCTTTATATGCCTCATACAATTGGCTATTATCCATTGGTAGGCTTGGTTCTTTTTCGATTTCTGTTTGTTCCATTTTTTGCTTCACATCAACAATGCCAGTTGTTGCTGCTTGGATCAATTCTTTTACCGTAGCAGTTGAATTCAACGTTGCTTCTATGACTAATGGTAAAGACATCCCTGCAATAATTTCTACATTTT
Source organism: Enterococcus sp. NBRC 3427 (assembly GCF_007996925.1). Classification (NCBI taxonomy): domain Bacteria; kingdom Bacillati; phylum Bacillota; class Bacilli; order Lactobacillales; family Enterococcaceae; genus Enterococcus; species Enterococcus sp. NBRC 3427. Next base: position 15,737 of record NZ_BJLL01000026.1, read on the forward strand.
CTGATTCTAGATAGTTGCTTAATGCTACATTACATGGCGTACCACCTAAAAGATCTGCAATAATCAAGGATGAGCCGTTAAGGGCTTTCATTTTTTTTAATAATTCTTTTTCGAATTGCCGATTGTCCCCATCAGGCGTCAACGCAACGACATGAACATGATCTTGCTTTCCGACGATCATTTCTAGACTTGCCTTGACGCCTTCAGCCATACTGCCATGACTAATCAATATAATATTCTGCATCACTTTTCCTCCCCAAAAATAAAATCTTACTTAACATATTATCTTTTGTACAAGCACACTATAACATAGTTTATCCCATTCGTAAACCTAACATCTTAACATATTATGTTTTTTTATTTCTGTACAATTATCTAAAAAGGATCAGCATACAAAAAAGGTGAGAGGCAAAAGTAGCTCTTAAACTTTTGCCTCTCACCTTTTTAACTATTTCCTTACTCTATACTTTTTCCAGTTGTTTCCTCATAGTCTCTTTTCATGATGGCCCATGATGTCTCAATGTCTTCGTCTAAACCAAATAATCCACTACGGCCGATGATATAGATATCTGGTCCGGCATGATCAATTCGCTTAAATGATTTTCGATTCGAAGATCCGTCCATTTCGATCAAATAATGATATCCCTTTTCTTGACGAAGTTTTCTTAAATCAACGATTTTATCTAATGTGCTTTCGATGAAGCGCTGTCCAGCAAAACCGGGGTCGACTGTCATGATGGTGATTTTATCCACTAAATCAATATAAGGGAAGATGGTTTCAATAGGTGTTTCAGGATTTAATACGACTCCTGCTTTTAACCCTGCAGCATGGATCTGATCGATCAATCGAAAGGCTAGCCCGTCTAAACATTCGACATGCATACAAATCCATTCGCATTTTTGTGAAATCAATTGATTCACCCAAAAACTTTGGTCTGTGACCATTAAATGGGCAGACATTGGCAATTGACTGATTTTTCGTACTTCCTCAATGAACCATGGAGACAATGTCAGATTAGGTACATAATGTCCATCCATGATATCGATATGATAAGAATCGACATGCTGATTCAAAAACTCAATTTGTTCTTTAAATTTATCTAGATCCATCGTCATTAAAGACGGTGAGAACAAAACTTTACTCATATATAAGACTCCTTTATTTAAAAATCAATGATTGAATCCCCGACTAAATGAAGGACTTAGAAAATCTGAATGTCTCCCAAGTCAATATCTTCTTCTTCCTTTTCCACTACGGATTCGACTTCTTTCCCCACATCTTTTTTGATAATTGCCAAAACAACGGCTGTCACAAGAACATTCACTAAGATTGCTATCACGCCTGCCCAAGGTCTGGACATCGTCGGAATCATCAATACACCGCCAAAGGGTACTGTTGCATCGGCGCCTAGGATCATTGTCGTTGCACCACCAGCAAATCCGCCAATAGCCGTAGCAACCACACCTCGGACGATATCATTCATCACTAGTGGGATCACACCTTCGACAATATTGATCACACCCATTGGAACAGCTGATTTCAATGTTTCGACTTCCACTTTTGTATAGATGTTTTTCCGAAATATTTTTGCAACAAAGTAAGCTAATCCAAAACCGATAGGCGTCGCCGTATTCACCAATTGGAGGGCTGTAATTGGCCCATTGATTCCTTCTGCTTGCATTGTGAGAACAAAGGCAAAAACCGTTTTGTTAATTGGTCCACCATAATCAACGCCACTTAGTAAGCCGATCACACCGCCAAAAATCAATAAGGACGAATTACCTAATCCATCTAAGAAATTCGTAAGAAAAGACGTAAACAAGGCAACAGGGGTTCCAATGATATAGACCATGATTAACCCACCTAGGATGGAAGCAACAAATGGAATAATCAATGTTGGCATCAGTCCTTTTGCCCAATTTGGGACTTTCACATGGTTTAAAATAGCTAACACGAGAAATCCAGAAAGATAGCCACCTAATATCCCCCCAATAAAACCAGCCCCAATAGCATTCGCTGTCAATCCGATGATGAACCCTGGAGCAATCCCTGGTTTTGCTGCAATAGAATAAGAAATCCCCGTTGCAATGACAACAGGAAGTAACCCTAAACCAGCGCCTCCCATTGTTGCTAAAGCATCAAAAAAAGAAAATTCACCTTGTACCAGTGTTCCTTGACTTGTTCCACCGAACGCCATCCCGATAGCAATCAAGAACCCTGCTCCACAAACGATTGGAATCAAATAAGAAATTGCTGTCAATAAATGTCCCTTTAAATTTAACTTTTTTATCTTTTCCATCTTTTTTCCCTCCTTATGATCAAACAAGTTGTTTTTCAATTATTTCTTGTGCTTTTTCGATCAGTTTATTGGGTGACTTTACGGCTATTTCAGTGGGGACTTGAATGATACGTTTTCCTTCAAATCGTTCTCTGCCGCTTATTTTCACATCAATTGCCAGAATCACAAGATCTGCTTCTTTTATTTGCTCTGGGGTTAATTCATTCTCGATTCCAATCGTTCCTTGCGTTTCGATGTGCATCTCGTGTCCTGCTTTTTTGGCTGCATTTTCTAATTTTTCTTGTGCAATATACGTATGGGCAATCCCAACTGTACATGCGGCTACTCCTATGATCTTCATGTTTTCTTCCTCCTTTTTATGATGCAAATGCTGCGATGACCTCTTTTGTCTCTTTTGCTTTAATCAATTGCTCAACAACTTCATCATTTCCTAGTTTCCTTGCAAATAAAGATAACAACTTCAAGTGAGTTTTAGCCCCTTCATTATCATTACCCACAGCAAACAAAATAATTCCTTTTACCCCTTTACCATCTAATGTTTCCCAAGGGATTTCTCGAGCTGTCACTCCAATTGCTACCCCGATCTTTTTGACAGATGCACTTTTTCCATGAGGAATTGCAATGTAGTTCCCAATACCTGTCTGCCCTTCTTTCTCACGAGCATATATATCTTTCATAAATTCTTTTACATCGGTGATATACGCATTTTCCAACAATATAGTTGCTAATTCTTCAAGTACTTCTTCTTTTGTCGTTCCTGCTAAGTTTGTTTTGATCGTATTCGGATCGATGATGTTTGTTACTTCCATGGCATTTCCACTCCTTCACGCTTGTTTTACGACTTCAACGCCTTTTTCGATTAGTTTATTGGGTGATTTGATGGCGATTTCTGTCGGTACTTGAATGATACGTTTTCCTTCAAATCGTTCTCTGCCACTTATTTTTACATCAATTGCCAGAATCACGAGATCTGCTTCTTTTATTTGTTCTGGGGTTAATTCATTTTCGATACCAATCGTTCCTTGCGTTTCGATGTGCATCTCGTATCCTGCTTTTTTGGCTGCATTTTCTAATTTTTCTTGTGCAATATACGTATGGGCAATCCCAACTGTACATGCGGCTACACCTACAATTTTCATCTTTTGTCTCTCCTTATTTTCTTTTCTTTAATGTTTGAATAAATCTTTCGTCCGCTAAACATCTCATGAAATTCGCTATTTTCTTCTTTTTTTCCGTAGTTTCGTTTGGCGAAAGCAATACAAAAAGAATCAAATCGACTTGTTCGATTGCTTCGTTCCATTGAATACTGGTTTTTTGGGGATACAAAATGATGATTTTTGATTCAGTGATCAACTCATGTTCAATATGAGGAAGAATGATCCCCTCTTCGATTTGAATATTTCCATTTTGTTCACGCATAAGAAAAGCTTCCATCAATATACTTATTTTCTCTTCTTCTCCAGGATAAAGTGAACTTGCTAACCAATGATATGTCTCTCGTTGAGAAGTAACGGATACTTCGATTCTTTCGATGAACTCATCTTTCATTATAGATTTCCCCAATCTTTTTCTGGATTCGTGATTGATCATCTGCTGTTAGCATCGCACTAACAAGTAATGTATGGACTCCTAATCGTGAGTGGATTCCAACAGTTGTCAAAATCAATTCGATGTTCGGATTTTTTTCTAAAGCCGTACGATAGTTTTTTGTCGCAATGACATCTACTATATTTAAATCTGGAAATTTTTTGATGATTTTTGCTTTCAGCAATTCAGAAGTTCCAATACCTGTCATACACATAATCAAAGTTTGAATCGGTAATTGTTGTGTTTCTAACATCCGTGCGAAATACAACGTTATGAAGCCAATCTCATCTGCATTGATTAGAGGTAATTTGAAGTGCTGACTGACTTCTTTAGATACTTCAGACACACTGTTATAGATTTTTTCATAGGTCAGCTGAATTTGGTCCAACAAGCCATTTTTTACGTGGATACGGTTTTTTAAGCGATTGATCATTGGTTTGATATGATTGGCTAGATCAATAAAAATACTTTCATTTGTCACTTTCATATTGATTCGTTTTCCTACTTCTGTTAAATAGTAAGTAGTGATTTTTTCTACCTCTTCTGGAAATTTTTTTATTTCTTTTGTTGTTTTTTCCATTCTTGAGGAAACTAGATACTGATAGAGATAGTAAGATTCATTCACAGATAACGAAGTTGTAAGATATTTTTCAACATTTTGTATAACGATTTCGGCCGTTTTTTTAATTTGGTCATCTTTTTCAAAGAATTCAATTTGTTCCGTGGTTAGTTCCTCTTCTCTGGCGGGAGCACTCCTTTTCCTTGAGCGACTGATCAAGATATACAGATGTGAAAAAATATTGACATTGTAAGGATAAGGAAGTCCACCTTCTAATATTTTTTCGATTAGCTTTAATTGATCTGAAACGAACAAGACATCGTAACGATTGAAGTTGAACGTTTTCGAAGCATTTATTTCATCGATATCAAGGATATTCATGCGCCAAATAACTTCTGCAAGCCCTCTACGTATATCTTCTTCTAAACCTTTGATGGCTAATGTCCGATTTTTTCGAATCAATTGAAGATCAAACTTCCTCAACTTTTGTGCGATACTTTTCTCATCATTGGAAATTGCCGAATCACCCACCTCGTAGGCATTAAAAAGCTCAGATATCCTGATTGCTCTTGGTGAAGACAGTAAAAGTTCCTCAATTACACGATTCTGACGTTCATTTGGCGATAGACTAATTGATAGATTATTTGTTTCTTTGTTTCGTTCAATAAATTTTTCGTAGTCTAATTTATACCCTTTCCCCTTTTCTGATAAAATCAAGTAACCATTTTGAAATTCTGTATTTATTTTTTTTACTAAGCGGTAGACCGTTTTAGTCGAGGTATCTAATAAATCAGCTAATTCTTCTGAAGTCATGTAATGATTTTGTTTTGACAATAGTAGTACTAATTTATTTTCTCGATTCATTTGACTAGTCATGATCCTTCCCCCTTTGCATCTTTATCATAACCATTTTTACTCCATCTGTTTCACTGAAATTTGTCCATTGCATCAGACATTTTTGTATCCGCTTTCTAAAGTGTGATGTTTTATCCCAATTTTACTTCTATTATTTTTATAAAGTTCCACTAAATTCATCTACCGTCATAATTTTATTTACTTCTGCAATAGCAGACTTCATGGGTTTTAATTGATTTGGATATGTTAACATGTTATCCTATTAGATAATGATGATGAAAGAAAGGAAGACTTCTAGTATGATTCCTAAATACGAGCAAATCAAGCAAGACTTACTTGAAGAAATCAAAAACCACCACTTTATTCCTGGTGATAAATTTTACTCAGAAGCAGATATCAAACGGAAATATTCTGTTAGTTCAATTACTGCAGTCAAGGCTCTCAATGAACTAACTGCTGCAGGCTATCTCTATCGTATCCAAGGAAAAGGAACATTCGTTTCAAAATCAAAAGTTTCTCAAAGTGTGAAATTCTCTGATATCGAACTACATTCTTTAGATAAAGAAAAAGTTAAAGTACTCTCGATTGAGGAAGAAAATGAAATGGATATTTTGAAGGAATTGGGCTTACCAGCAAATGCTTCTTACTATAAAATTAAACGTGTTCGTTTCTTTGAAGACACACCCTTTTTGGTCCACATCACTCACTTACCAAAAAAATTAGTGAAAGAACCAATAGCAAAAGATATTTCTGTCTATTCAAGTATATACGAAAAAGTTCGTAAAGATTTTGGGATTGATCTTTTTTCCCTTGCTTCTGTGGAAACAAATGAAATTGTTTTCCCAGAGCATGCAGAACTACTTAATCTATTGAATCTAAGTTTCCGAGAACCTGTTGTACAACAAATCAAACACTCTTACTTAGCAGATCAAAGTGTGGCAGAATATATCATCAGTTATAAACATTGGAAATATTTTAAAACAAAAATTGAAGTGGAAGCGGAATAGCTTTCACTTTTTTGTTTGCTCTCATCTAATAAACTTTTTTAAATCCTCTTGAATACTCGCTTTTTTTTTCTAAATACGTTATACTACTTTTAAGTTAATATGTTAACATTTTAAGAGGAGGTAGCTATGAATATTCAACAAAAAAAGGAAATGTTGATTGAATTGGGAACATTTGTAGATAAAAATTGGTTGGATGAACAATTTGAATGGTGCATGATGCGTATCAAAAAAAATATGGTTCGTTTCGGGTTAGATTTCCCTTCAGCTTGTGCAACAAACGGAAAATATCGAATCAAAAAAAATGATGATTGGACAAATGGTTTTTGGACGGGAATGCTTTGGTTATCTTATGAATGGACAAAAGAAGAGAAATTTCTAGTACGTGCAATGGAAAATATCCATAGCTTTCAAAAACGCTTAGACCAACACTTCGTCCTTGATCATCATGATATCGGTTTTCTTTATAGTTTATCCGCTGGAGCCGGGTATAAAGTCGTGGATAGTCAGTTGTGTAAAGAATCGCTCTTACAAGCTGCAAATATTTTAGTGGCAAGATTTCAGAACAAAGGGAATTTTATTCAAGCTTGGGGAGCATCCGGTGATCCTCTCGAATACCGTTTGATTATTGATTCTTTGATCAACCTTCCTTTGTTGTTCCAAGCATGTACGCTTTCTAATGACCCACATTATAAAGAAGTGGCTTTCAAGCATTACCAGACATTGTTGCATACCGTGATTCGTGAAGATGCCACGACTTTCCATACCTATTACTTTGACTCAAACACAGGAGTTCCAACACATGGTGCAACGCATCAAGGTCATAGTGACGAGTCGATCTGGGCTAGAGGGCAAAGTTGGGCGATTTTAGGGATTCCACTAAACGAGCGATACTTGCATTCTGTTCCTTTTCCGTTGAACTACAAAGCAATCGTCGATGTTTTCTTAGAACATTTACCTCAAGATCTTGTACCTTACTGGGATTTTGATTTCAATGATGATTTTCCATCAGATAAAGACAGTTCTTCTCTAGCGATTGCTGCATGTGGATTATTAGAAGCAGAAAAAATGGAAGCGTATCCTGAAGCAAAAGAAATAGCAAAAGGAATGATTTATCAATTAGGAACACACTATACTGCTAAAAATGATCCAGAAAATGAAGGAATTCTTTTACATGGCGTTTATGCTCATGCGGAAGGAAAAGGAGTCGATGAGCCAAATCTATGGGGCGACTACTTTTATTTAGAAGCGCTTATGCGTTTAGCAAAACCTGAATGGAACACTTACTGGTAAGGAGAATGAATAGACATGCAAACATTTAAAATAAAAGACGAATTTTTAGTCGACGGTATTCCTACAAAAATCATTAGTGGGGCAATCCATTATTTCAGAATACCCCCTTCTCAATGGGAGCACAGTTTATATAATTTAAAAGCACTAGGAGCAAATACGGTTGAAACTTATATTCCGTGGAATCTTCACGAACCACAAGAAGGTTCCTTTGATTTTTCCGGATTCAAAGATGTCGTTCAATTTGTAAAAATTGCACAAGAATTAGACTTGATGGTAATTTTACGTCCTTGCGCCTACATTTGCGCTGAATGGGAATTTGGTGGATTACCTGCTTGGTTATTGAAAGAACCTAATATAAGAGTACGTTCCACCGATCCTCGATTTATGGAAAAATTGAAAAATTATTATCAAGTACTTCTACCAAAACTTGCACCTCTTCAGATCACACAAGGTGGTCCAGTCATCATGATGCAGCTCGAAAATGAATACGGTTCTTACGGAATGGAAAAATCTTATTTACGCCAAACAAAAGAATTGATGCTTGCACATTCGATTGATGTTCCTTTATTTACCTCCGATGGTGCTTGGCTAGAGGTGTTAGATGCTGGTACATTAATTGATGAAGACATTTTTGTGACTGGTAATTTTGGAAGCCACTCAAAAGAAAATGCGCAGGTCTTAAAAGAATTTATGCAGAATCATCAAAAAAATTGGCCGATCATGTGTATGGAGTATTGGGATGGATGGTTTAATCGATGGGGAGAACCTATCATTACGCGTGATCCCGAAGAATTAGCAACTGAAGTAAAAGAGATGTTAGAAATTGGTTCCTTGAATCTTTATATGTTCCACGGGGGAACAAATTTTGGTTTTTATAATGGGTGTTCTGCTCGAGGCAATACAGATCTTCCGCAAATCACAAGCTATGATTACGATGCACTATTAAACGAAGCTGGACAACCTACTGAGAAATATTATGCAGTTCAACGGATCATCAAAGAAGTTTGTCCATCTGTTTGGCAAGCAGAGCCCCGAACAAAAACGTTAAAAAATCTAGGGACTTATCCGGTAAATAGAAGCGTTTCTCTATTTCATATAAAAGAACAGATCTGTGAAGAAATCAAAACAGATTACCCTTTGACAATGGAACAAGCAAGCAATGGCTACGGCTATTTATTATATTCACTTACCTTAAAAAATTACGGACATAAAAATAAACTACGTTTAATCGAAACAAACGATCGTGCACAAATATATATTGACGGCAAATACGATCAAACGCAAACACAAGAAACACTAGGTGATGAAATGATGATTGAAGGACAAAAAAATCAGCCCACTATCGCATTAGATGTTCTAGTTGAGAATTTAGGAAGAGTCAATTACGGTGCAAAATTGAATAGTCCCTCCCAATCAAAAGGGATTCGCAATGGTGTCATGCAAGATATCCATTTCCATCTTGGATACCGCCATTACCCGTTGACTTTCGAACAAGCTCAACTAGATAAAATCGACTATTCCGCTGGCAAAGACCCATCACAGCCTTCTTTTTATCAATTTGAATTTGATCTTGCTGAAGAAGCAGATACTTATATCGATTGTTCTTTATATGGTAAGGGAGTCGTCATCGTCAACGGATTCAATCTCGGGAGGTACTGGAATCATGGGCCTGTTTTATCACTATATTGTCCAAAAGATGTACTAAAAAAAGGCAGAAATGAAGTGGTTATTTTTGAAACAGAAGGTATATCGATTGATACATTGATTTTTTCAGATCAACCAATAAAAAAAGATTTGTCATGAACGATCCAAAATAATCATCCTGTAAATTAGCTTATACAAAAAGGGAGTCCTACGAAAATCATTGTTCGATTTTCAAAACGGATTCCCTTTTATAGTGAATAGCTTTTCTATCATTATTTCTCTTAATCAAGTACAAGTGATTACTTCTCGTCCGAAAATCTCAATTTGTGTTAATGCTGGGAATGGTGACGTATCTTCTGCTTTTTTCAAATTTTTCAAAGTAACTGAACTCGTCATTTTTTCAGGAAAGTAAAACGATTGAAATTCAAGTGTATCTGTTGTTGCTACTCTTATTGTTTCTCCGTCAGAAAAACAAATAGAAACTTCTGTCCAATAGCTATCATGTGGATAATCTCCTCGAAACAAAAGATTTACTCGATTGGTTTGGATTGAGCGTCCAAAGTCGATCGTCAAAGTTGCATCTTTTTGCTGATTGATTCCCCAAGAAGTAAAGGGATAGGATCCATGTGAGCGATTACCAAACTTTCCGTCAATCGCATTTTTAGCAAAAAAAGTCACATCATTTCTCGTCTCTACATTAGCATATGCATGTGGATATGCTCCACTGATCAATTTTTGATCATGAGGGTTTGTAGATACATTCCGATAGCTTTCCACTTCAAAATCATAGGCTTTACGAACATATATGTGATGTCTTTTTGAACGAAATCCCGTCTCTACTGAAGCTTTCGTTTCTTCTAGCGGAATCACATATTCCCATTTCTTCTCTGGAATATAAAGAAGTGTTGGTGCCAATGTTTCATCTAATTGCACAACAAAATAGTGATCATTTTTCTCTTTCGTTATGACCAGTTTGTCTCCTACTTCATATATGTGATTTTTGATTGCTAAAACTGCTATTTCTTCTCCATTTGCAGAAAATGCGGTTTCTTTTTTCTCGTGATCGATTTTGCCAATAACTACTTGATTATTTTTATTTTTTAGATCAATTTGGATCATTTTTTTCTCCTCCATTTATTATTCCGCCAACTAAACAAATAAAGCGATGGGTACCAGGTTCGATTTTCTTTTTCAAATAGGGAAGATTGGTTCTTGGAAAGAATACAGAAGTATTTGGTTCTAGCACCTGAATACCTGCTTCTTCATACCCCTCGATTGCAATGATTTGAGACACATGTGTTTCTTTTATTTTTGCACAGTCTTTCGACAAAGTTATTTCTGGTTCTTTTACCAAAAGACTAAATCCGCCTTCTCTTATCTCTAAAGGAATCGTCGTATATATCTCATGGAATCGAACATGCCATTCACCAAATGGGTAAATTTCTGTTTGGATCAGCACTTCTTGGAATGGTTGCCATTCATACATAACAGAAGTCTCTGTTGCTCCACTACTTCGTACCTTTTTCTTTGTCCTGAAATATTCACCGTCTCTTGAAAGAGCTAATGTATTATCAAATGCCCCTTCTCCATATGTGATTCCCGCTTTTGGCACACTAAAACCGAATTTAGTAGAGTAGACAAACTTACTATACTTCGCTGGGGCATGCGCTTGGCCATCAATCATCAAACCATACGGATAACCAAGTACATGTTTTCCTTCTTTTGCCTGACACAAAAGCATATTTCCATTATCAATCAATCTTTTCTCTTTGGTATTGACTGGTTCAGGTTTGGCTTTCCAATACGGATGTTCTTTTTTTGTTGCTAGTAATAAAAATACTTTTAATGCCCAATAGGGAGACCCCGGTGCGTTATAACCTTCTGCCATCACAAGGTTCTCATAATGATACCCAATGGATAGCCGTCCGTCATAAGTAAAGATATCGTGTGTCATCCACTGCTTCATATGGTTGGAAAGAAGCGTCTTTATCTGACCCCAAGGGATTGCTTCCACTTCTGCAAAAATCAATGCAGAAAAAAAAGCACCTTGTGCAAATCGATAGATGAGACTTCGTCCATAAGGTAACGCTTCTCCGTCGGAATCGAAATAATAAATATAGTCCTTCGTAAACTCTTTTGCACGATCGATGAATTTTTCTGACCATTCAGGAAAGTCGTCTTTCATTAACTTGGCAAAAATCAATCCATAATAATGAAAAGCAAAAGGAACATAGTAATCTTTTTGCGAAGATTTACCGTCGATATACCAGCCTTTTCCTACATACATCGTATCAATAAAGCGTAATTCTGCTTCTATTTTTTCTTTATCTAATGATTCACCACAATGTTTTAAAGCGATTCGGATCAAAATTTTGAAAAATGTCCAATTATTTTTAGGTATTTTTTTATCTAAGGCTTGTTTTAGCCAATGAATCAACTGTTGTTTGGAAGTGCCTGACAGTTCATCAAAGAAATAGTTTCGATTCAATAACAGATTCAAAGATAACGCTGCCATTTCTACGATATATTGATCATAATCGTTAATATCTCCCCAATAAAATGAATCTTTTGGATTCATCCCTTTCAAGATTTTCTTTCGATAGACGTCTTTCAACTCATCTTTCGTCCCATTATTCATCCAATAAGGTGCCAGTCCCCATAATGGACGAATAAATGCCTCCATCTCTGCTCTCTTCTCGTCATAAACAGCGCCGCTACTCCCTAGACGTACTCCTGGTTTTTCACTATTGAATAGTTCCTGTTTTAAAGGCAGAATCATCTCTTCTAGTGCTTCTTCGAAATCACGCCGCGTCAAAAATAGATTTTGTTTTAACTGATTCATGACACCCCTCCGAATCCTTTTTCTTTAGGATACCATGGTAGAAAATCGGTTTCAGGAGAGACTTCTGAGTGAGATGAAAATGAAATGAGTGAGAAAGCAGGATAGTCAAAACTTAATATGTTAGCACACTTAGTATTGTTTTCTCCTGGAAGCATTTCTTGTGATTTCTTCTTTTTACTTACTCTATTTAAAATGAAAGAAATTTAATATACCTTTGAGCCATTTCCAGTAAACAATATTTACCCTATGATTTGCTAATTCGTCCACCCTAACTAGGACGGATCGGTTAGGTTATAAAAAAGCATCAACTGGATCATATAAATAAGAATCTCAACGTACATCTAAATAAAATGAACGCTAAGATCCCTTTTTAAATAGGCTTATTCACTTGTTTCTTCCAGCACTTTTGGACTATCTAACTTTTCAGAAACATGTTCCATTCTTCTCAATAAATAGATTTTCCGAATATTTAATATTATCGTCTTAATCACTGCATATACAGGTATACAAATCAGCATGCCTAATATTCCTGCGACACTTCCTGCTCCAATCAATACCAAGATGATCGTCAGTGGATGGATATTCATTGATTTCCCAAACAACAACGGCTTGATCAAATTTCCATCTAATTGCTGAATCACTAAAATCGACAACGCCATGTACAAAGCTTGAAATGGAGAGATAAACAAACCGACAATGATTGCTGGTACTGCTCCAATAAAAGGGCCGACATATGGGATAATATTCGTGATGCCGCAAATGACCGCAAGCAATAAGCTATAAGGCTGATTGAATATTCTCATTGCCAAAAAGCTCATCACACCAATAATCAAAGCATCTAAGATCGTACTGCTGATATAGGCAGACAATGTTTCATTTAATTCTTTCACTGTTTGGCGCAACTCTTTACGAATCGCTTTCGGAAAGAAATGAGACAACGCATCAATAAATTTGTGTCCATCCTTGAACATAAACAGCAAAATAAATGGAACGGTAAATAACAAAATAAAAAATTGCATCATGAATGAAATGATTTTAGTGACACTTGCAGATAAACTGACCAATATGATATTGAACAAATTACTGAGAGATAAATTCGCTGATGCTAATTGTTCTTCCAAATTGAAATTTTTAAACTCTTCTCGCTGCGCCAATTCATTTAACCATTTGCTTGTTTCATCTGCATAGATTGGCAGGCTCTGAGTCAATTGAATCGTCTGCTCCACTAACTGAGGCACTACATTCATGACAGTCAAAACAACTAAAATGATTACGACCAAAAATGTCAATAAAAATCCAAACACTCTCGGAATCCGATGCTTTTCGAGAAAAACAACGATTGGATCGAACATATAATAGATAAAACCAGCAACAAGCAACGGCAAAAAAATAGCCGAAAGCATTTTCAATATTGGACTAAAAATATTCGGCATTTGTAAAATGAAATACACGCCGACGATCGTGAGTACTAGCTCTACTGTCCAGAAAAATAATTTTGATTGTTTAAAACGTGATTGCATACATCTCCTCCAAGTTCCTTTGATACTTCTATTCTATCATTTAACAAAGAATTACGCGCTGAGATTTTCATTTGCTTAAAAAAAACAAAATAAAAAAGGAAATGTATTTTACTGATCAGAAGAGTACTTCAAAAAAAACACGATCCGCCCAAAATAAAAATCGTTTTGGGCAGATAGTTTATTGCGCAATACTGACTAAATGCAGCTTTGTGATATTTTTGTGTACAGACAACTCTTCGATCACATCGGCATAAGTGAGTCCTTTAGGAAGATCGATCGTATATATATTTTTATATACACGATAGTCATCAACGAATTTCACATCAAAATTCACATCTTCGATCACGATATTTTTCTCTTCAAAATAATCGGTAAGAAAATCTTTGGTTTCTTTTCTATGGATAAATTGGATTTCTAACTTTTTAGTCGTAGGTACGTGGATCACGCGTTTCACTACTGTGAGTGCAATAGCAATCCCGATAAAACTGATGATCGCAATGGAATAGTAACCCATGCCGATGGCGATCCCTAATCCGGCAATAGCCCATAAAGAAGCGGCAGTCGTAAGTCCCGTCACCGATTGTTTCGTGACGATGATCGTTCCAGCACCTAAGAAACCGACGCCACTCACTACTTGAGCAATCAGCCTTGCTTCATCTGAACGGATCGTTCCAGCAAGCTGTGGATACGCTAAAGCATCTCTTAATGCTCCACTAGCGATCTCGACTTGGATCAATGCAATGATACATGCTCCCATACAAACTAAAATATGTGTACGCATCCCTGCTGGACGATTTTTATATTGTCGCTCAAAACCGATTGCTCCGCCAAATAGCATAGCGATCCCTAAACGTAAAATAATCTCTGGAATTGTCAATACCATATCATTCATCTAAACACCCTCCAGTCCAATATATCATGTCTGAAAGGAGCAGACAAAAAAAGTGCAATTTTTACCTCTTACGAAAAAGAGCGTGGGACAAAAGTAAAGAAAAGCTTTTGTCCCACGCTCTAAACATGTGTAAACGGCGGAAGCAGAAACGACTCCTTCTTATTTCTTGGAGTTAAACGCTTCTGTCCCAGCCTCTTTTGAAAATTACAATTTACTTGCTGCTTCTTCATCGATGATCACAACGACATTTTCGTGGTTTTGCAATACACTTGCTGGTAAATGATTCGTTACAGGTCCTTCAATCATCCCTTTGATTGCATCAGCTTTGCTTTCGCCAAACGCCATCAAGACGATTTCTTTACTTTTCATGATCGAGCCAATTCCCATTGAAACAGCTTTTGTTGGTACATCTTCTGCTTTATCAAAGAATCGTTTGTTTGCATTGATCGTTGATTCTGTCAAATCAACTACTGAAGTTGTTCCGTCAAATGAAGCACCAGGTTCATTGAAACCGATATGTCCATTTTGCCCGATTCCTAAAATTTGGATATCGATTGGATGAGCATCGATGATTTGATCATACTTTTTGCATGCTGCTTCCAGATCTTCTGCTTTCCCATCTGGTACAAATGTTTCCTTGAATGGTTTTTTATCAAATAATTGGACATCCATGAAATGGCGGTAGCTTTGTTCATCTGAACCACCTAGTCCAACGTACTCATCTAAGTTTATAGAAGTCATTTCACTGAAATCCAAATCGCTTGAAGTCATTTCTTTATATAAAGTAACTGGTGTGCTTCCTGTTGCCAATCCTAATACTTTTGCACCTTTGTTCATACCTTCTTTGATGATTTCAAATGCTTTTTTTCCGCCTTCTTCAGCGTTTTTTACACGAATGATTTCCATAGTGATTGCTCCTTTGTGTTTTGGTATAGCCCAATTATAGCATTTTTTTTTTCTTTTTACAATAATCAGTATAGACCAAATTCTATTTTTTTCATTTTCTTGACAACAAAAGGGCATCCGTGTTAGGTTTCATAAGATGGTTCAATCAAACAATCCATGTTGCATGAAAACCAAGCAATTGATTCACTGTGGACGCTTTATGTCTGCAGTTTTTTTATGAAAAAGGAGTTATTATGAGTATACTGACATTAAACAACATCACCCAGCAGTTCGGCGATAAAATCCTCTATGAAGGAGTCGATCTGCAATTAAACGCTGGCGAACATCTTGGGCTGATCGGACAAAACGGAGCCGGCAAAAGTACACTGATTAAAATCATCACTGGTGAGATCCTGCCAGATGACGGACAGATCCATTGGCAAAAAAATATTCATAAAGGTTACCTCGATCAATATGTAGAAGTCGATGAAACATTAACGATCGAAGAATTTCTAAAAACTGCGTACGCAAAAGAATACGAAAAGGAAAAAAAAATTGCTTTTCTTTACCAAACATATAGCGAGACCTTCGATGATTCCTTGCTGGAAAAAGCTGGGAAACTCCAAACGGAATTAGACCAAGGAGTGTTTTATCAAATCGACACCTTAGTTGCTGAGATGAGCAGCGGGTTGGGGATCGATGTCTTAGGTTTAGATTCACTGTTGAAAAATCTAAGTGGTGGACAACGTTCAAAGGTGATTTTAGCAAAACTACTTTTAGAAAACCCAGATGTTCTGATCTTAGATGAACCAACCAATCACTTAGATGATCAGCATATCCAATGGCTGACGCAGTTTCTTCAGGATTTTGACGGTGCGTATATCGTGATTTCCCATGACCAAGAATTTCTTGATCAGATCACCACCCATATCGCAGACATCGAGTTTGGAAAGATTACTAAGTATACTGGCCATCTAAAACAAGCATTGAAACAAAAGGAACAAAATCGCGAAAGCTATTTGCGCCAATATCATGCTCAACAAAAACAAATCGAAAAGACCGAAGCTTATATTCGGAAATACAAAGCCGGTTCCCGATCAACAATGGCAAAAAGCCGACAAAAACAATTAGATAAAATCGAACGGCTGACGCCTCCCGCTTCAGCAAGTAAAGCTGTCTTTGATTTTCCATTCTCTCCTATTGTCACGACGTTGGCAGTGGAAACAACTGATTTAGTCATCGGTTATGATCGACCGCTACTTGCACCCATTAATTTGACCATCCGGTTTGGTGAAAATATTGCCATTCGAGGCTTCAACGGGATTGGGAAATCTACTTTGTTAAAAACATTGATTGGTGAGATTGAAAAAATAAGTGGCGATTTCCACTTCCCAGATAACACAAAAATCAATTACTTTTCACAAGATCTATACTGGGAAAATCCATTAGAAACACCACTGCAATACTTAAGCAGTCAATTTCCAAAAGCGACTATCAAAGAATTACGTCGCCAATTAGCTAAAGCTGGACTAGTCAATCAATTAGCAAGCGAACCTCTCACTACATTAAGTGGTGGAGAACAAACCAAGGTGAAACTTGCACAGTTGACAATGAACCAAGGTAATTTACTGATTCTCGATGAACCGACGAACCATATTGATCAAGAAACGAAAGAAAGCTTACAAGATGGCATTCAGAAATTTTCAGGAACGGTGATCATCGTCTCTCATGAACAAGAATTTTATCAAGATCTTGTTCAGCGAGTCATTGAGATTGAACCGAAATAAATGTTTGATTGAATAGTGGCAAGAAGGAGTTGGGACAAAAGCCTTGTCCCAGCTCCTTCTTCTGAATAAATGGTGTTCAATTAGCTGACCTTCGTATTAGCTCAAACCGCTGATTTTACAACCTCTCGATAAACAGTGTTCAAAA
>NZ_BJLL01000027.1:0-32878 GCF_007996925.1 Enterococcus sp. NBRC 3427
GAAGTTACTTCAGGAACACCGTGAATCAGAGGTTGTGAAAAAGCTGTTTATTCAAAAAAAGGATTGTGACAACAATTTTGTCACAACCCTTTGTAGTAATTGGAAAAAACGAATAGCTTTATTCTGCACGCAAAGCGATAGCGGCGTCTTTTTTCGCTGCCATTCGTGCAGGAAGATGACCGCCAAGCATCGTCAATACAGTAGAGACAATCACTAGAATGATCGCATGGACAGGATTTAGTTGCGCAACATTTTTTAGATCCGTCATGCTGTACAAGATGCTATTGATAGGGAATGTAGCTAGCCAGGCAATAAACACACCTAGTATCCCAGAAGAAATACCTAAAATACACGTTTCTGCGTCAAATACGCGAGTGATGTCTTTTTTCCGTGCACCTAAAGCTTTTAGTACACCGATTTCTTTTGTCCGTTCAATCACAGATGTATAAGTAATGATACTGATCATGATCATACTTGTTACTAAAGAGATCCCTGCAAAAGCAATGAGGACATAAGTGATAGCATCCATCAATCCGCCAGTCAGTTCAGTCATCGTTCCAGCTAAATCAGTATAAATGATTTTATCTTCATCTGATTTGCCTTTATTGTAATCATCTAAATAATCCAAGATTTTTTCTTTGTCTTCAAAATTGTTCGGATAAATCATGATACTTGAAGGCAAGCTGTCTCCACCTAAATAACTAAGCAATGTTTGTTTGGTATTTTCGTCAACTTTTTCAGTAGTTAAGACATTTACATCACTGTCTTTTTGGGCTTTGACGATTTCTGATTCTTTGTTCTCATTGACGATTTGAGTCGTTAATTGATCACTATAAGCGATTCCTGGCGATAAGAGATTCATTGTAGAAGAAGACTTCACGCGTAGGATTCCTGAAATCTTCAATTCATCTGAAGAATTCTGGTACATCGAATCATAATCTGTATTAGGAATGAAATTCCCAGTTGGAAGTTTTGTATAGTAAGTATTGTTGTTTACTAACTTGAATGTTGTACCGACGATATCATCGAAATCAAGTTTTTCGTCTTCCTTCACATCAAATCCAAGATTTTTCAATGCATTGATATTAGTATTATTGTTGCCGTCTACGATCAGCACGACATCTGTTGCTGAGGCTGGATAACTTCCGGCAAGTAAAGAATAATTGTCTTTTAAAAAGTTTTCTTTGCTAGTGTCAAGCTGTGTAGGGAAACTTGACACTCCCACACCTGTCATTGCTGACATCGTACTAGACAAGGAAAGAGATTCCGTATCAGGGTTTTGATTCGAGAAGCTGACAGGCTGTACTTTGCCATTTACATCACGTAAAAGATTGATTCCTGTTGTACGAGTAAACCCAATATTATTACTTAAATTAGGATCGATGTCTGTTACATAATCGACGTATGTTTGATCGATTTTATTCGTATGCTGTGCTTTGTCTTCTTCGCTGACTTTTGCTGTGATCGTTTTGCTGTCTGGATAATCTGCTTTGCTTGCGCCCAATCCAGCATCGTCACGGGTCTGGTTAGTTGTTACCTTAGAAATAGTGATTGGAAATTTCGCCATCGTTTCAGCTTGCGTGTTATCGATTTGCTTTTGGAAACCAGAAGAAAGGGAAAGGACGATCGCGATTCCGATGATCCCGATACTGGAAGCAAAGGAAGTCAAGAAAGTACGTCCTTTTTTTGTTCGGATATTGTTGAAAGAAAGCTTCAACGCTGTCCAAAAACTCATCTTCGTTCTGCGTAGGTTAAATTGATCATCCTTTGGTCGTTCGATGTGAGGATGGGAATCCGTTAAGATCTTACCATCAGAAAATTCAATGATCCGGTCTGCATATTGATTGGCCAGTTCAGGATTATGTGTGACCATGATTACTAATTTTTCTTTCGATAACTCTTGGATCAGTTCCATGATCTGAATACTTGTTTCTGTATCTAAAGCTCCGGTTGGCTCATCACACAAAAGGATATCTGGATCATTGGCTAGTGCTCGAGCGATTGCTACCCGCTGCATTTGTCCACCAGATAGCTGATTTGGCTTTTTGTGCATATGATCTGTCAAGCCGACCCGATGCAAGGCATCTTCTGCCCGTTTTCGTTTTTCGTCTTTAGAAACACCACTTAATGTCATCCCAAGTTCAACATTTTCAATAATGCCTAAATGACCAATCAAGTTGTAACTTTGGAAAATGAACCCGATAGAATTGTTTCGGTAGGCATCCCAGTCGCTGTCCTTGAAGTCTTTAGTAGACTTTCCGTTGATCACCATATCACCGGAATCATAATTATCTAGTCCACCAATCACATTCAGCATAGTCGTTTTACCAGAACCACTAGGACCTAAAATCGCTACGAATTCTTTTTGTCTGAAAGCGACAGACACACCATCCAATGCTTTAGTGGTGGTTTCGCCGACTTTATAATATTTTTTTATATCTTTTAATTGAAGCATAATCACCCTTCTCCCGTATTGAAATATTCGGTATACTAATAAGTATATCAGAACAATAATCGTAGTATACGAAATAAATGTTAACTGAAGATGAACTGCAAGAAAAAATCTAGAAATTTTTCAAAAAACAGAGGGAGAACAATGAATCGTATTTTAATAGTAGAAGATGATCCGCAATTACAGTTGCTTTACCGTTCTGTGTTGGAACGAGCGGGCTTTTCAGTTATCACTGCACTGAATGGAGAGGATGCGCTGAAAAAACTAGAAACGACACGTATAGAATTGATCATTACAGATATCATGATGCCGAAAATGGATGGCTATGACTTGCTAGACTCATTACGTAGCACCAGATTTGACACACCTGTTCTAATGATTACAGCAAAGACCGATTTTGAGGATAAGAAACGTGGGTTCAAATTAGGAGCAGATGATTATATGACAAAACCCATCGATGTCAATGAGATGATCCTACGTGTGGAAGCATTGCTTCGACGTTCAAAGATCAATTACAGCAGTAGCTTGATGATTGGACAAACAAAATTAGAGCTGGATACTTATACAGTGTTACAAGATCAGCATTCGTTGATTCTGCCTCAAAAAGAATTTCTGCTTCTGTATAAATTACTGTCTTATCCCAACAAGATCTTCACTCGCCAACAGTTGATGGATGATATTTGGGGATTAGATACGAATACAGAAGAACGAACGATCGATGTACATATCAAACGTCTAAGGACCCGTTTTGAAAAGACGGAAGATTTTCAAATCATGACAGTACGGGGATTAGGCTATAAGGCGGTTATTTAAAGATGAAAAAAAAGCTATTTTCACAATTATGGATCTATTTTGCTAGTATCGTCTTCATTTCGATCTTAGTGACACTGCTGTGTTTTCTCGGTTTTATTTTCTTATTGTCTCGGCATTCTATCTCACCTGCTGAATCGGCTGGAAAACCAACGCTATATCCGTTATTCGTCTTTGCAGGGTTCAGTATGGTCGTGGGTACAGGAATATCGATTTTTGTTGGGCGGCGTATTCTGCATCCAATCAGTGCACTAGGGACAAATATGAGTCTGGTAGCAACGGGAGATTTTTCAATTCGAATGGATGAACAGCAGAAAGTAGCAGAAGTACAGCAACTGTATAAAGATTTCAATGTTATGGTCCAAGAACTCAATAGTATCGAAACATTGAGGAATGATTTTGTGTCCAGTGTATCCCATGAATTCAAAACACCATTAGCAACGATCCAAGGATATGTACAATTGTTACAAGCCCCAAATCTCTCTGACGAAGAACGCCAAATATTTTTATATCGGATTATCGAAAGTATCACGCAGCTTTCACAATTAACAGAGAACATCTTAAAATTGAACAAACTGGAAAACCAGCGTATTCAACTGGAAAAGAAAGAGTACCGATTAGATGAACAAATTCGAGAAGTAATCGTTTTTTTGCAGCCTAAATGGGAGAAAGAACAGCTAGAATTGGATATCGAACTTGCTGCAGTAAATTACACAGGCAATGAAGAGTTTTTGTACCAAGTGTGGTTGAATATTATGGATAACGCCATAAAGTACAATCAAGTCAATGGACAGATTCATATCAAACTATTTGAGACAGCCACAGAGATTGTACTGGAAGTGACCGATTCAGGTGTAGGAATGAATGAAGAGACCAGAGATCGAATGTTTGAAAAATTTTATCAAGGAGATACAAGTCGTCAAATTTCTGGGAATGGGCTAGGACTTTCACTGGTCAAAAAAATTCTAGAACTGCATGATGGCCGTATTGATTATAGCAGTATCGAAGGAGTAGGAACGACAGCAATGATACGGTTAAGTAAACAATAGGAAAAAGAATAAAACCCCTAAAAATTCTATTGAAGGTTTTTAGGGGTTTTTAGTCGTTTTTTTGTGATTAGGGAAATGTTCTTACGGTTCTTTTGGCATAAAAATCGCTGCTTTCTTATTGAACTACGAGAAATGTTAGAGGTGTCATTGAAACAAGGACATGATGCAAGAAAGAGAGCGAAAGTCATGAGTCGCTCTCTTTTTTGATGGATAGATAGAAAATGAAGGGCTTAGTTCTCTTCTTGTCTCAAATACTCCCAAAATGTGTCTGAAGCCAAAGAATGTTCACCGATTTTACGCGTAAATGCGAGATAACTTTCTTTTGTTGGAGAGATGGGGAGGATCACAGTATTTTCTTTTAACAGATTTTTGACTGTTTTTTCCATAACAATAGCAATCCCCATGTCATTTGCAATCATATTGATGATCAAGTCGATCCTTGATCCTTTATAAGAGATTCTCGGTTCAAATCCAGCTTCGCGACACAAGTCCAGCACAGGTTGATACAAGTTCGTAGTAGGGCCAAGAACCAAAAAATTCTCCTTTTTCAATTCACTTAGATCCAATTTCTTTTTAGCAGCTAAAGGATGGGTTTTAGGCAGAACTGCTACAAAATCGTCTGTTTCAGTAGGTAGCCACTCAATCGAACTTGGTGGGGCCTGAAAGCTTCTGGCAAAGTGGATCGTATCACTATGTTCATTTGTATCGTCATAAGTCAGTTCGATACTTTCCACTTCTTTCAACTGGACCGTAAATTCAGGATGGCGTTTCAAAAATTCGGTAATTTTGGAAAAGCCTTGGTAATTGATCATGGTTGGTATCGTTAAGATATTTAATGAAAGATTGTTTTCTTGCGTATAGGTTTCAAGCACTTCTTGCATGGCATGGTATTGTTCTACGACATTTTTTACATAAGGGAGCAACAAGCTTCCAGCTTCGGTCAACTCGATTTTTCTATGGGCACGTTCGAATAATTTGACGTCTAATTCTGTTTCTAACGAAAGAATCTGTTTAGAAATGTTTCCTTGGGTGGTGAATTGTCGTTCAGCAGTTTTGGTGAAATTCATTGTTTCGGCTAAATCAAGAAAAACTTCAAATTTATGGATATCCATCATATTCCTCCTACTTATTCCAATAAAGAATACTTTAACACAAAAAATGAATTGGTGTAACCTACTCTGTCTGGTACAATCTTTCTTGCAGTGAAAGCAATGATTGCAGAAAATTTTCTGTAATGATTTTCGCTTTATAGAGAAAGAGAGGAGTTTTTTTGATGCCAACTGGAGTTTTGATCAATGTAGGTTCCGTTTTGCTTGGCGGACTAATTGGCGGATTAGTAGGAAATAAATTAAGCGAACACTTTAAAGCACAGCTGACGATGGTTTTTGGCGTGTGTTCGATGGGGATGGGGATTTATTCCATTGCGCCAATGAAAAATATGCCAGCTGTTATTTTTGCTTTGGTGATAGGAACAGCGATTGGACTGATTGTTCATTTAGGTAATGGGATAAACAAGGGTGCTGCATTGATGCAAGTACCTATTTCTAAAATCTTCCCTAGCGAAAAGCTTGATATGACCCACGATGAATTTATCAGCACATTAGTGACGGTCATTGTTTTATTTTGTGCAAGTGGTACGGGGATTTATGGAAGCTTAGATTCTGGGATGACTGGAGACAGTACGATTTTGATTTCTAAATCTGTCCTTGATTTTTTCACAGCAGCAATTTTTGCATGTAATTTAGGATATGTCGTTTCTGTAGTAGCGATTCCCCAATTCATTATTTTTTATATCTTGTTCTTATTAGCAAAATTTATTTATCCATTGACTACACCAGATATGATCTTAGACTTTAAAGCTTGCGGTGGATTCTTGATGGTTGCTACCGGTTTTAGAATGATCAACGTGAAAATGTTCCCAGTAGCTGACATGATACCAGCGATGATCGTTATTATGCCACTAAGTTGGATGTGGACGAATTGGATCATGCCACTGTTATAATAATAATCAAAGAGAAGCCATTTTTTGCTGACTAAAAGGGATCGAACCTTTTAGTCAGTTTTTTTGTATTTGACAAACTGATTTTGAAACTATATTATATGATGTATAATATAGATTGGAATAAAATATTACACTTGAGAATAGAAGGTGACGTAATGCACATCCAGATTCCAACTGTTCTTCTTGATGGCACTGTGTTAGCAGCATTAAGCAAAGAAGATATGTATGGTTATGCCTTAACAAAAATCGTACAAGAAAGTCTCTCAGTCAGTGAATCTACACTGTATCCGGTTTTGAGAAGATTGAAAAAAGAAGGGTATCTTGAGACCTATGATGAACCTTTTGAAGGCAGGAACCGTCGATATTACTCGTTGACACCAATAGGAAGTCGTCATTTAGAAGAAATTATTGATGAATGGATTGTTTTTCGAGATTCTTTAGACCGGTTATTGGAGGAGAGCACAAATGAATGATTATTTGAATGAAGTTGTGGATCATCTTCAAGAAATTCCTGAAGACGATCGTTTTGATTTGATCCAATATTATGAGGAATATTTTTTAGATTCCGGAAAAACATTAGATCAGGTCATTGATGAATATGGTACACCAAAGCAGTTTGCTTTAAAATTAAAAATCAGTTACTTTTCAGAAGAAGAACAAGCAGAAGATGAGTTAGTGAGAAGTCCAAAAAGACAAATGCGTCTGATTTGGTTGATTATTATCGGTTTATTTGCTTCTCCTGTCCTCATTCCACTAGCATTGGGGTTTATATTGGTTATTGGGGGACTATTGATTGCTTTGCTGGCGCTCATTTTTAGTATCTATGTCCTATGTATCAGTATCTTAGGTATTGGCTTATTCATGATCATCTCAGGAATCAGTGTGTTTGGTCAATCGATTCTGAGTGGGTTGTTCTTTATCGGTGTCGGTCTGTTCGCCACGGGAAGCGCAGTATTTATTTCGCCACTGTTGCTGAAAGGAACAAAAGGGCTTTTTTATGTCATGATGAACTTTGTTAAATGGATGGGACGGCGTTTTATTACAAAAAGAGATCTGCATTCAGCGGGCGTTTGAAGGAGGACAGATAAATGAGATTAAAACATTTTTTGATTACCGGTATTATCCTGATGGTTACTGGCGGACTCCTAGCAGGTGCAACTTATACATTAGGTGCTCAAAAGAGTCTGACTTGGGATAATGGCCCTCGATTGATCGATATGGTGACGGAGACGAAAAAAATCAAAGAGGCAAATAAAATCGTCATCCATGCAGAACATCAAACAGTGTCAGTTATACGCGGATTGGATTTTGAGATAAAAACGACCTACGATAAGACAGAAAAGCCAGAAATAAAGGAGAAAAATGGTGTATTGACCGTGAATGCAGTCAAAAAATCAGAAGGTGCGATTATTAGTTTGGAAGACACCAGTGCACAAATCACTATTGTTGTCCCTGCAGATCAGGAATTATCTGAATTGACGATCGAAGGGAATAATAGTGCGATCGACATCAACGAAGTATCGATCAAAAAAGTGAATACTACGACACACGATGGTTGGGTATCATTCAATGAATTTACGGGAGGAACAATAACGGCGAAAGATGAATTAGGTTCTCTTCGTTTAGATGAAGTCAAGGTGGATAACTTGACCGTCATAGGTGAAAGCAGCAATTTACATCTAGAAGACAGTTTGATCAGCAAAGAAGGAAAAGTCACTCTAAACAGTAGTAATTTATCTTTGCATGAGATGGAAAACAGTGGCTATACTCTCCAAACATCTGGTGAATCTCATATTGAAAAAGACTACCAGCCAATAACAAGTACTTTGTTAGATCAAGGACAGAAACGGCTGAAGATCACTGCCAAAGATACTTCTATCAATATCACGACAGATCAAGAGGACAATGAAACAGATTGATCGAGCCATCAACTGGATATTTTAAGAAAAAACAGCAAAGATCGGAAGGATCTTTGCTGTTTTTCATCGCGTAACACACATAACTATAGTAAAATAAGTAAGAATATATCTATAAAGAAAACAGGGTGAAAAGTATATGAAGGCAGAAGAAGGTCAAAGAGAAAAGTTAAAAACAGAAATGGAAAGATTACATACTTATATCACTCAACTAAGTCAAACCTTCTATGATCCAGATAAAGAAAAAGTGATGGTCAACTATCCGAACAATTCAGAAGGTCGTCAATTAGAGCAAGTGTACCATGAAGTTTTCAAACATTTATTGACGGTGAAGAAAGAACTGGACTATTATTCTTTACCGATTATCGATACAGGAATATTGAAGTATGATGGGGAGAAGGAACGATTTATCTTTAAATCTGTTCGGGAAGATTTGCCTCTTTCAGCAGGGATGGATCTAGAAATCTTGGTAGAAGACTATTTTACAGAAGAAAAACACTGGGTTCGAACAAGATTGGATTATTTGCCGCAAGCAGCCGGAGGAACACAGGCAAGCGGTTGGTACATCACTGAAGACAAAGATTTGGAACTAGAAGGTGCAATGGCGCGAATTCGAAAAAAAAATTAAAAAGCAACACTATATATATTGAAGGATAAAGGAGCGCAGA
This sequence comes from Enterococcus sp. NBRC 3427, assembly GCF_007996925.1. Classification (NCBI taxonomy): domain Bacteria; kingdom Bacillati; phylum Bacillota; class Bacilli; order Lactobacillales; family Enterococcaceae; genus Enterococcus; species Enterococcus sp. NBRC 3427. The sequence goes on from NZ_BJLL01000027.1 coordinate 8,898, forward strand.
AAGTAGAATGAGAGAAAAAAGAGCAATTTATATCAATGGTTATGCAGGAATTGTCGGTTTGGTCGTATTAGCTTTAGTTGGTTTATTTTTCTTCTATTTAGGCATGTGGCAAGCGAAAGTTTGGGCACTATTTTTAAGTATTTTTCTTTGGCTGATCGCGTTACTGTTGCTAAGTTCGGCAACTGTAGTCAGCCCTAATCAAGCAAAAGTGATTTTGTTTTTTGGACAATATTTAGGTACGATCCGGGAAAATGGCTTTTTCCTTACGATCCCTTTGGCACAAAAAATGACTGTTTCGTTGAAAGTTCGGAATTTCAACAGTTCTGTTTTAAAAGTCAATGATTTAGACGGAAACCCCATCGAAATCTCAGCGGTAGTCGTGTTTAAAGTCATTGATACAGCAAAGGCATTATTCGATGTAGCGTATTATCAAGATTTTGTAGAAATTCAAAGTGAGACAGCCATCCGGCATATCGCTAGCCAATATCCGTATGATACCTTCAATGATGATGATTTGACGCTTCGAGGAAACACTACGGCAGTGTCTGACGAGTTGAAAAAGGAGTTGCAAGAGCGTTTAGCAGTAGCAGGTGTCGAAGTAATCGAAACACGTTTGAACCATTTAGCCTATGCAACAGAAATCGCTAGTGCCATGCTGCAACGTCAACAAGCAAGAGCTATTTTGTCTGCTCGGCAAACCATTGTTGAAGGAGCTGTCACGATCACTCAAATGGCTTTGGAGCAAATCGAAGAAGGACAAGAAATTAATTTCACCGATGATCGGAAAGTCCAATTAATCAACAATTTACTTGTCTCAATCATTACAGATAAAGGAACGCAACCTGTTATCAATACAGGCGACATGAAAGACCGTAAGTGACATACTTTTTTTAAGATAGGAAGAAGGAGTTTAGGACGGATTATTGTCTTGAACTCTTTTTTAGTTGTTTAAAGAAAATGACAAAATTGAAAGAAGAATGATAGATGATTCGAAGGCAGAATTGTTCGTTTTTTTCTATAATCAATATATAAAGTAAGAGAGAAGGGGAAAAAGTGAAAAAACTTCTGATCGGACTACTTGTTTTCATCGTTGTGGCACTTGCAGGGGTGAAAATCGCAGATTACGTAGTTATGGGCGGAGAAGAATACTATGTACAGATTACGACAGATGGTGCAAAAACAGTATCCAAAGCAGACACTGGACAAGAAACAGTCAACTATAGATATATCCTGCCTGGTTATACGAAAGAGGGTAAGGAAAAAGAACTAGATTTCAATGGGCAATTGACTCGACCGCTTCGTAAAGGAGCATATTTAAAAATCACCTGGAACAAAAAGAAAGGTGTCACTTCATATGAAGAAGTCGAAAAAAAAGATGTGCCGAAAACAGCACTGGAAAAACTAATTAAAGGGTAGGGAAAGAAATGAACAAAATAGTCGAAGTTCAGAATGTAACAAAAGTATACGGGAAAAACAATGAGAAAAAGACGCAAGCATTAAGCGGCATCAGCTTCGATGTAGAAAAAGGTGAATTTATTGGGATCATGGGCGCTTCTGGTTCTGGTAAATCAACGCTTTTGAATATTTTATCCACATTAGATAAACCAACAGACGGGCATATCCGAATCAATCAAAAAGATGTGACGACATTAAAAGGAAATCAACTAGCAGATTTTCGTGCGAATGAAATCGGCTTTATTTTCCAAGATTTCAATTTATTAGAAAGTTTGACAGCACAAGAAAATATCGCTGTTCCTCTTTCTTTACAAGGTGTCAGACCAAAAGAAATCAAGCAACGTGTCCAAAAAATTGCAGAACGTTTATCGATTGCTCATATTTTGGAAAGCTATCCTTCTGAGATTTCCGGTGGACAAAAACAACGGGTCGCTGCTGCACGTGCATTGATTACCCAACCAACGATTTTATTAGGCGATGAGCCTACAGGTGCGCTGGATTCTAAAAGTGCCCGTGATCTTTTAGATACGATGGACGAATTGAATACAAAAGATCATGTATCGATTCTTCTAGTGACGCATGATCCGTTTTCTGCAAGTTATTGCCAACGTATTTTATTCATCAAGGATGGCGGTATCCATCAAGAAGTGAAACGTGGAGAGCAAAGCCGGGATTCCTTCTATCGTGAAATACTATCTATTCTTGGAAACTTGGAACAGTAGGGGGAGATTGACTATGCTTTGGAAATTATCACTTACTGGGATCAAGAGCCGTTTAAGAGATTACTTGGTATTATTCTCAGGATTAGTTATGGCATCTGCTATTTTTTACATGTTTGAATCAATGGCAAGCAACGAAGCCTTTTTGAAAAGTAATACGATCGTTGCAGCTACAGTTATCATTTTCCGATTCGGTTCTGTTTTGCTAGGGATCATTACCTTCGTTTATATTTTATATGCGAATTCTTTTTTGATGACGATGCGGCAAAAAGATTATGCAATGTTTATGATGCTAGGAGCAAAAGGCAGAAAAATCGCACAGATGATTTTTTCTGAAACATTCTTAGTAGGAATCGCGGCTACTTTAGTGGGTTCAGCTGTCGGTGTAGGATTGACAAGTATTGTCCACCAATTATTAGTGGATCAGTTAGATATCAATATTTCGCATTTTACACCTTTTAGCATTCATGGATTGTTGATCACCGTTTTGTTTTTTGCTATTTTGTTTTTATTAGCAGCTATTGTCAATGCTTTTTCAATTGTCAAAAAACCGATTTTAGCATTGATTCGTGCGGATCAGACACCAACAAGAATCAAGCAGCATAAATTCTTGTTCTTCCTTGAAGTAGTACTAGGGATTGCTTTTCTAGGCTGCGGTTATTATATGATGAAGCACGTGGGGCACCTATCAAGTTTTTGGTATAGGAGTAGCCTTAGTTACGATCGTATTGGGAACTTATTTCATTTTCCATTCTGTGATCATTTTCTTTTTATCATTACTAAAGAAATCAGAACAGATCTCGTTGAAGAAATTGAACAATTTCACATTGTCACAGTTAAGTTTTCGTATTCGTGAATATACACAAATGCTCTCCATGGTTGCTATGCTGTTTGCCTTAGCACTGGGCGCTTTGACGGTAGGATTAGGTTTTAAAAATGAAATTGCAGACTTGACAGAAAATAATTCTGGGTATGATCTAGTGATGAATAATCCTCGGGCAGAAGATCAGCAAAAAATCAAAGAACTTTCACCAACACTTTCTGCTTCTTATACTCAAAAAGAAGATGCGGGAACGATTTACTATAATGCAAGTGAATTTGCAGCTCAACCATTGGTCATGATAAAACATGAAGATGGAACACCGCCGAAGATCACGAAAGAAAAAGTTCCTGCTGAAAAAATGAATGAACTGACTGTACAAGACGAGCTTCGAAGCTATGAATTGCCGGAACAGCAAGAAAAAGAAATCAAGGTAGTCAGTCAAACAGAATTTAATCAACTGAACTTGCCACAATCCACTTTACAGCTAGTTCAGGTAAAAGACTTCCAAGCAAACTTGGAACCAATCAAAGCACTGGCTACACAAAATAAAACAAACAATCCATCTTTGCAAAAAGTAGAGTACAGCAACCAGAAGTATGAAATGTATGAAGTATACAATAGTCTATTCTCTGGTTTTGAATTTATGGGATTCTTCTTAGGTTTAGCTTTCTTAACTATGCTTGCTAGCTGTCTGATGTTCAAGATCTTGTCAGGAAGCAAGAGTGACATCGCTCGTTATGAAATGCTTGAAAAGATAGGAACACGACGCGGATTGCTTAAACAATCGATCCGTAGAGAAGTAGGTGTGTTATTCTTAGCACCAGGAATCTTAGGTGTAGTCCATGTCTTATTCGGATTACAAATGTTTGGTCTATTCATGCAAAATCCATACAAAGATATTTGGGTGCCATTTACGATCTTCTTCGTATTGTATTTCATCTACTATGTACTGACGACATGGTTGTATACGGGAATCGTATTGAAAAAGAGGGTGTGAAAAAGCTGTCCTGTATCAAGTAATAAGAACAGCCAAGCAAAAATAGCTCCTCCTATTTTTCGTTTAGTTGGGCTTATTACCGCAGATGCAAGCTTTTGAACACCGTTTGTTCAGAAAGAGGGACTGTGACAAGGTTTTTGTCACAGTCCCTCTTTCGTGATCTTTTATTAGAATATAGTAAATTTTTTCTCGTTACTCACGGAATAAGCTGTTAAGAAAACGGTTTCCATGTATACTGGAATCAGTACAAATGAAAGAAAAGAGGGTGCAAGTAACATGGAAATCAATGAACAAAATTTTGGCGGAAATTATCACTTGATTACGATCACGAATCAAAATGGGACATCTTTGTCTGTCAGTGATCTAGGTGCACGAGTCGTCCATTTTCAAACAATGATCGATAATGAAAAACGAGAGTTGGTTTTAGGATTTGATGAAGCAAAAGAATATCTGGAAAAAGATCCTTATATCGGAGCTTCAATCGGACGTATGGCTGGACGGATCACGAATGGCACATTCAAATTAGATGACGAAACATTCAAAGTAAAAACAGACCCAGATACTGGCCATTGTTTACATGGCGGTGCACCTAGCTTTGAAGCCAAGCAGTGGCATTATACAGTTATTAATGGTGAAAACGAAGCCTCGGTCATTTTCTATCAGACTAGTCCAGACATGGAAAATGGATTTCCTGGCACGTTAGACGTAGAAGTACGGTATACACTGACGAATGATGATACATGGCGAGTGACAGTCCAAGGGATCAGTGACCGGAAAACGGTATTCAATCCGACGAATCATGTTTATTTCAATTTAACTGGTGATCCAGCACAGCCAATCGACGAACATACGCTTTGGTTGAACAGCCGATTATTCGCTACCCTCAATAAAGATACGACGCCTACAGGAGAAGTGGTTTCAGTAAGCGGTACAGCATTTGACTTTCAACATCCTAAAAAATTAGGTGAGGTATTCGCCAGTGATTTTCGCCAATCAATGATGGTAGGCGGTATCGATCATCCATTTTTATTGAAAAAACAACCCGATCTGCTAAAGGCAGCGGAATTGATAAGCCCTGATGGAAAAGTGTCAATCCAAGTAAAAACGGATGCTTCAGGAATTGTGATTTTTACCGCAAATTTTGGAGAAGATGGGCCAGAAATGCGCGGAAAAAAATTAGTAGATCATGGCGGTATCACATTTGAGACTCAAGAACTACCAGGAGCAGAGCGACTTGAAAGTTTTGGAGATGTCACTCTGGAACCTAACCAAGTACGCGAATTTGTAACGGAATACAAAATAAATAAATATAAAGAAATAGAATAAATTAAAAAAGGGGATGTGACACTGTCACACGCCCTTTTTTATTTATTCTATTTCTTTAAAGGCAGATCAAGCCAGAATGATTTGTCTAAACTTAACAAAGTTAGTACAGGAACAGTTGCAGCTTTAACTGTACGAGTAGTTGTTTCTGGTATCTGTCTTGCCGTGAACGTGTTCCACAAATCCCAGATTGAAGCGACACGGAAGATGGAAGAAGCATTGTTGACGCGTTTTATCGTTGAAAATTCTAATCCTGTGATTGGCACGCCATCTGTTGTCCATTTGATTGGCACATCGAATCGCTTAGACATATTGAGGATTTCAGCGTTTGCTTCTTCAGTTGTTGCTGCTTCTTTTTTCGGTTCATCATATTTTGTCAGGTCGTACGCTTCGATGATCGCATTCAATTTTTGTGAATATTGGCGATCTGTAGCATAACGTCCTTCCAAATATTTGGTTGCTTCTTTGTAGTCTTTTGTTTCCGACTTCCAAGTTGGTTTGTAGAAATCAGGATTGCCAGTCAGTCCATTTTTGATCAAGTCGGCATAGTCTTCCAAACTTTCCTTGTAAGAAGGATACTTACGGAATTGTGCGCGGATTTGGTAGCTTTGTCCGGAACTATCTTGTTCAAGTGTATTGAAGGTCACGCTGCTTCCTTTATACGATCCTTTGATACCAAAAAGGTTATGATTTGGTTCGCTTGATAATAAGCTGTTTCCAGATCCACTTTCAAGGATAGCTTGAGCCATCATGACTGATGCGTAGATTCCTTCTTTTTGGCCGATTTCCTGTGCATCATCTGCAATCTTTTTCAAGAACTGATCAGTTGTTTGGTTTTGACTGAAATGGAACGAGCCATCTAATCCATCTAAAATAGATGAGCCGCCTGTCAGCGAACCTGAAGCAGCAGGTAAACCTGCTAAGTTTACTCGGACAGCAAAATCAGGCGTGAAATCTGAAATAGAAGTTACTCGAACTTTATCTCCTGGTTGGGGCGCATGGATAAATTGTCCGTTCCCAATATAGATACCTACATGGTGAGTAACACCGGAAGAAGGTCCCCAGAAGACGAGATCGCCAGGTTGGGCCTGACTTACTGGAATCTGCGTACCTGCATATTGCTGTTCGCCTGTCCAGCCACCGATATAATGACCGGTTGCTTTCATATATACGTAATAAGTCAAACCAGAACAGTCAAAAGTATTTGGACCTTTTGCTCCCCATACGTATGGTTTTCCAAGATGCTTGAATGCTTCTCGAACGATTGCTTGTTGGACATTCGTTGCATTTGTAGGCAATACAGCATCAATTGGTGATTTTACAACAAAATCAGAAGAAGCAGAAGATGGATTCTCTATACCGCTTTGATTTGCTGTATTTGGACGAGACGAAGCATTGTTCGTTCCGCCATTCGATGAACCATTGTTTGGATGGTTTGGTTCTCTCTGAGTATTTCCATTGTTATTCGATCCAGATGGGTTTGTTTGATTCGAAGAATTCCCGCTGTTCGAATTATTGTTATTATTGTTTGAATTATTTGAACCATTATTATTGTCGCTATTGTTGTTATTACCCTCATCTGGTTTATTTGGCATTTCCGGATCTGGTGTACTAGGGACTTCTTCACTAGGATCAGTTGGTTCCTCTGTTGAAGTATCCGGTACAGGTTCAAATTCTGCAGTAATAGATAAATTGTTCGTACCTACTGTAAAAGTCTTTGCCTCATAGTTCACTTCTTTAGCACCATTCACAGCGACTGAAGCAATTTGTTCACCTTCAGCTGGCGTAATAGTGTAAGTCACCTTCATTCCTGCTGATAAACCTTCTACCGTTCCGCTTTCTGTGATATTCAAAGGTTGCTGTTCAGCGGTATCCTCTGACGAAGCAGTTAGTTGAATCTTCCCAATCAAAGAAGGAGCAATCGTAAGGGTATATGTCTCGGCTGGCTTTTCATTTTCTGATGGATCAGCCGGATCAGTTGGTTCGGTCGATTCTGTTGATGAGTCAGTTGTTCCGGTTGTGCCTTCTGTAGAAGAATCCGTTGTTTCGCTAGTAGCTGAGCTGGAAGTAGATGTACCTGTTGTGACTGTTTGATCGGTTGTTTGATTATCTACAGCAAATACGGCATTAGTCGACAAAACAGTAGGAGCAATCAGCCAAGTAGCAGCTAGCAAACGCATCGTTTTTTTGTTTTTCATAATAAACTAGTCCTTTTCCTTTCATTGATTTTCTGTTTTATTCAGCATTCATAAGTTATTCGATTGAACAGATAATCGTGTCGAAAAGCTTTTTCTTTCTATGAATCTGCTTGTGTATTCTAAATAAAACAAGTTGTAAAAAAGCAACGAGCAGTCATTCGTTGTGGTTTGATGTTCATTTTATTGCATAAGCCATCTTTGTTTGGGGATAAACAAGTGGGGATAAAAATGGTCATGCATATGTAAATTATACCAAAGATTGGAGAGTATCACAAAAAATTTATAAAAATAACGATCCTAAAAAAGAAAAAGACTGAAATATGTGATAAGCATCTCACACTTCAGTCTTTTTTCGTTCATTATTCGTACGACATTAGGTCTTCATCAAACCCGCTAACAAGGGTGGTGATCATTGCTACGACTAGACTAACAGCCAATCCTGCTAAGTACCAGAAAAAAGTACCGGAAATAAAGGCTGGCAATGTGGTAAGACTACCAAATACAAAAGCGATCGCTTTCACTTGAGCAAATCCCATGACAGCTCCACCAGCAGCTGCACCGATGCAAGCAGCAACAAATGGTTTTTTCAATGGAATCGCGATTCCGTAAACAGTAGGCTCGGTCACTCCCGCAAGTAAAATCGAAGCGAAAGCAGAACCAGAAATCGAACGTGTTTTTGAACGTTTACTTCGGAGGAATACCCCTAAAGCTGCACCAGCCATTCCAAAATTAGCTGCTCCTGTCAACGGAACGATACGGTCGAACCCATAAGCTGAGATATTGCTGATCATGACAGGATTTACAGCCCATTGGATACCAAATATCACCAAAATATTCCAGCCTCCAGCGATGATTGCTCCACTGATCGGACCGTTAATATCCATCATCCAAGTAATTGCTGCAGCTAAACCTTCACCAAGATAAACACCGGCAGGTCCGAAGACCATTAATGTCAAAGGAACCGTGATGACTAATGAAAGTAAAGGTACAAATACTAATTGCATGTTTTCACGAATATATTTTTTAAGGAATCTTTCGACAAAAGAATAAAAGAAAATACCTAAAATCGCCGGCATGACAGTAGAGGTGTACTGCATCAGTACTACAGGAATCCCCAGAAAATCAGTAGCTGCTTTACCACTATCTGAAAGTAAAGAGGTCAAATTTGGCTCAATCAGCGCTGCAGCAATGACAGCCGCGATATATCCATTCACTTTAAACGTTTTGGCGGCAGAAAAAGCGAGAAAGATTGGCAGAAAATAAAAGACAGCATTCGACGCAGCAGACAAAATATGATAAGTCCCGCTCGTTTCACTAAGCCAGCCAATCGTAGTCGCTAAAACAACCAGACCTTTTAATATACCAGAACCGGCAAATAGGGGAATGATTGGCGTAAAGATTTCCGATATCAAACCAAATAGTTTTTCAATCGGATTTAGCTTTTCTTTCGGAGCTGAATGATCGATTTGACGTGTCAATTCCTTATAAGCAGGAGCCAATCCCTGATCCATAATTACTTCTGCATATCTATCGAGTAAAATGAAATATTTGATGGAAGGGATTTGCTGCTTTAATTTTTCTACATTTGCTACTGGCTGTTTTTGTAATTTGATACGAAGCCGAGTCGCACATGGGAGGACAGAATCAATATTGTCCTTTCCTCCTAACTGATCAATCAGCATATGAATCTGCTCGGACAGTACCATCTGTTCAGGATTCATTGTCGTTTCCATTAGAAGACCACTCCACTCACTAAGATAATATTGGCATAAGGTGTCATCTCGCCTGTACGAATAAATGCATGGCAGTTATTCAAATCTTTTTTCATTTCTTCATGTGGGATAAAGCTAATCGGTGTATCTGGTAACAGGAATTTGATTTTTTCCAATATTTCCGGATTCATTGTCTTTATTTCTTCCGCCAATTCAATGGATTGTACTTCAAGTTCTTCTAAAACGTTTTCTAAAACAGATAAAAAGCTTGGAAGTCCGTTTGAAACAGCTAAATCTATTTTTTCAGTACCAAAGGGAACAGGCATGCCTGCATCCCCGATACTTAATTTGTCAAAGTGTCCCATTTGTGCGATTACTCGTGAAATATCTGAATTGATGACTTTTCCTTTTTTCATGTTTGTTTCTTCCTCTCGTTGTTAATTTATGACTGCTGATTGTTCTAAAGATTCACGGTAAGGGATAGAAGGTTGCGCACCATAAGACTGTACGGCAATAGAAGAGGCTAGATTTCCATAAAGGATCGCTTCTTTCAAGTTACCAAGGTCTGGCTGAAGTGTGCTGCTCAATGCCCCAATAAATGTATCACCTGCGGCTGTCGTATCGACAGCATCTACTTTAAAAGCAGGGACGATACCGTGTTCTTTTTTTGTGTGGTAGAAAGCACCGACACTGCCCAATGTAATGATTACTGTTCCAATGCCTAATTCATGCATTTTTTCAGCTGCTGCGACCAAACTGTCATGGTCTGTAACTCTGATTCCTGTAATAATTTCTGTTTCTGTCTCATTTGGTATAATGATATCTGTCTTTTCGAGTAGTTCAGTAGGAATGGTTTCTCGAGCTGGTGCAGGATTCAGGATCGTTGTTTTTCCTGCGTCTTTTGCAATAGAAAAAGCTAGGATCGTCGCATCTAAACTACTTTCGAATTGAGCAATAATAAAGTCACTGTTTGTAATCAATTCTTTGTTCTTTCGGACTTCTGGTTCATGGAAAGCATTATTTGCGCCTGCATGAATCAAGATACTGTTTTCTCCTGCGGCGTCCACCATAATCATTGCTTGTCCGGTTGCGGCGCCCTCGATTTCAGCAATTCCAGATGTATCGATGTTTTCTTTCGTCAGTAGATCCAACAATTGCTGTCCTTCACTGTCAGTTCCAACACCTCCAATAAAAGATGTTCGTGCGCCTGAACGTTTGGCTGCCACTGCTTGGTTGGCGCCTTTGCCTCCGCCAGCGTGAAAAATCTCATGTGCATGCATCGTTTCTCCTGGTTTTGGCATTTTGGTTAAACGAAGGGTAGTGTCCATATTAATACTTCCAATTACTGTAACCGTGTTCATTTCACAAACCTCCAACTATCTCATTTATTTTGATGGGAAGAATTATTTTTTAAAACGTTTTAGTAAAACGTTTTAATAGTTCGATAAAAATATAGCACACCTTGAAAGCTATTTCAAGGGTGCAGTCGAAAATCTTTTTTCTAGTCGTACAGGTAGCCGTTTTTCTTCCCACTCTTTTTCTGGGAATTGGATTCGATCTAACAATAATTGGGCAGATGTTTGCCCCAATTCGAAGATTGGTTGTGCGATCGTCGTCAGTTTTGGCTTGATATATTCGCACATATCTATATTATCATAGCCAATAATGCTATAGTCTTCTGGGATGCTTTTTCCAGCTTCCTCTAATCCGCGATATAATCCAAAAGCTAATTCATCATTTAAAGCAAACACACCAGTTGCAGCAGAATCAAGAAGTTTGGCTGTGATTTGGTAGCCGCCTTGTTTTGAGAACTGTGTGGGCAAGAGGATCAGTCGGTCGTGGGGGATTTGGTAAACATCAAGAGCAGATTTAAACCCATCAATCCGAGCGTGGACATTTTCCGGAAGATTTTCAGGATAGACAAGGGCGATCGTTTGATGTCCTAGACTAAGCAGGTGCATACCTGCCAGGTAACCACCGCGAAAATCGTCTGTTCGTACGGCATCACTAAATCCTTCAGATTTTTTTTGATCCAAAACAATGAAGGGCCGGCCTTGTTTTTTCAAATTTTCGTTGATTGCATCTGTAGAGACAGCAGAAGTCGCGATAATGAATCCATCCACACCTCGACGTGTGAGCTCGGCTAGGTACTCGATTTCTTTTTGATGATCAGAATCAGCATTACATAATATCGTGACGAAGTTCTGATTGTACAAGATATCTTCAATTCCTCGCATCAATGTACTGAAGAATGGATTCGTGATATCAGGAACGAGTACGCCAATCGTTTTCGTTTCCTTGGTAATCATTTGTCTAGCAAAATAATCAGGTTGATAACCTAATTCTTCTTTAGCAGCTAAAACTTTCTGAACGGTTTTCGGACTGAATTTCTCCGTATTTCCATTTAATATCAAGGAGACGGTTGTGATTGAAACGCCGGAAAGTTTAGCGACTTCTTTGATTGTGATCTTTTTTTTCACCATGTTCATACTCCTATCTAAATCCTGTGGTTATTTTCCCATGAAATCAAAAAGAAGTAAATGGAAATCACATATGCCAGTACTTATTTGCTTTGTTGGATCGCTTCGATTATTTGTTTCGTTGAGCGTACTCGTGCAGTTTTCGGAAATATCTTTTTTATGAACAATTGATGCGATTCTTTGTCACGATCACTGCAAGCATCTTCAGCAAGCACGATATGGTACCCGTGTTGAAAGGCATCTAATGCAGTAGCATATACACCGTTTGTTGTCGCTACACCGCTTAAAATGATGGTCTCGATTCCACGACGGCGAAGTTGAAGATCAAGAGAAGTACCAAAAAAAGCACTTGGATTGTATTTTGTGATAGTCAACATATTATCTGTATCTTTCAAAGAATCCTTCAAAAGTAAATCAGTGAATTCTGGAGGTACAGAAGCAGTCATTCCACCCATATCAGTTTGTTGACTCAAATAAGGGAAAGTGGAGATGTCTACATTCACTAAAACTTTCAAGGCAGCGGTATGTTTCAATGTACTTGCTAACCAATCATTGTTTGTCAGAATAGATGCTGCAGTGTGTGGAGAGAGTGTACCGTTATTTACGATCCCTTTTTGCATGTCGATCGCGACAAAAGCAGTTTTTGATAAATCAAAAATTATATTTTCCTTTAAATCATTCATGATGTTCCTTCTTTCAAATAACAATGTTTTTTATGTAAGTAAATCATAAATCGTTTATTTGTCAACTAAATAAAGGATTCCTTTCTTTAGTCTAGAGAAATTCAATGGTAAAATAAATAAGTGTGAGAAAACGCATTCGATGCATAGATATAGCGAGAAATATCGTGAAAATGGAGGAATCAGAGTGAAGTATGTCGAAGTAAAAAATGAATACAAACGATACAAGATGGGAGAAACGACCATTATAGCAAATGACGATATTTCTTTTTCAATTGAAAAAGGCGAATTAGTGATTATACTTGGCCCTAGTGGAGCGGGAAAGTCAACGATTCTTAATATTTTAGGTGGGATGGACACACCTGATGAGGGGCAGATCATTATTGATAACACAGATATTGCACAATTTTCAGACAAGCAGCTTACTGCTTACCGACGAACAGATGTAGGGTTCGTCTTCCAATTCTATAATCTCGTTCCTAATCTAACAGCAAAAGAAAATGTGGAATTGGCAACGGAAGTTTCCCCTGATGCGCTTGATCCTGTAGAAGTATTGACGCAAGTGGGCCTAGCTCATCGATTGAATAACTTTCCGTCCCAATTATCAGGAGGCGAACAGCAGAGGGTTTCCATTGCTCGAGCATTAGCCAAAAACCCTAAACTGCTTTTATGTGATGAGCCGACAGGTGCACTGGATTTTGAAACAGGAAAGCAAGTATTGAAATTATTGCAAAATGCTAGCAGACAACATGGCAATACTGTTTTGATCATTACACATAATTCTGCTTTAGCGCCCATCGCTGACAGAGTCATCCACATCAATGATGCGAAAGTAAGGTCAGTTGAATTGAATGAGCATCCTTCATCCATTGATGAGATTGTATGGTAGGGGGATTTTATGAAAACAAAAACATATCTTAAAGCAGGTTTTCGAGAAATCCGGCAATCTAAAGGGCGGTTCATTGCAATCATCCTTATTGTCATGCTAGGAACACTTTTATTCGTAGGTGTCAAAACTGCTGGACCTGTCATGCAAAAAACGATGGATCACTATGTTGGTACAGCAGGACTTTCTGATTTGCAAATCGTTTCTACTGGTGGCTTGACACAAAAAGATATCGCTCAAGCAGAAAAGATCCCAGATGCAAAAGTAGAAACAGGAAAACAGTTCTATTATTCCAATACTGGCAAAAATGAAGTGATTCAAATCTTTTCTTATAACAAAAATAGCAGGCAGAACAAGCTACAATTAATTGATGGAAAACGCCCGGAAAAACCCAACCAACTTTTATTAGATGAAAAAGCGGAGAATGCAGGGTATAAAATCGGTGATGTCTATCAGATTGATTCAGATGAATTGAAAGAAAAAGAGTATACCATCACTGGCTTTGTCCGTTCTCCATTGTTCATCAACAATTTGGAGAGAGGATACGCGAATGTCGGAAATGGTAGCGTTGATTATTTTGTCTATTTGCCTGAATCCAATTTCAAGACGGATATTTATTCTGTCTTATATCTCGATTTTACGAACGTAAATAATTTGAATACGTACAGCAAAGCTTACAAAGATAAAATGGAGCAAAATCAAGAAAAGGCAGAAAAGTATTTACAAGATCGACCCGAAGAACGCTTAGAAGAGCTGAAAAAATCGGCAAACGAAGAATTAGAACCAGCACAGCAAAAAATAACAGAAGGCAAAGCACAAATAGCACAGGGAAGAACACAGTTAGAAGATGCTAAAAAACAGTTAGCGCAGCAGTCAGCAGCTATCCAGCAGTTTCCTGAAGCGCAACGGACAATCGCTGTACAAACTTTGTCTCAACAAGAAGCTCAACTCGCTGATCAAGAAAGGCAGTTAGTTGAGAAAGAAAGAGAACTAGCTTCTGCGGAGGAAGAATGGAACGAAAATGCAGAAAAAATTGAAAATTTAACTAAACCATCATACCTATACAATGAACGTTCAGAAAATGTCGGGTTTCAAGAATTTGGTGATCTGGCTGAACGTATCGCAGCAATCGCTAACGTTTTTCCTGTCTTCTTTTTCTTTATTGCCGCATTGATCACCTTTACGACAATGACGCGTATGGTAGAAGAAAACCGCAGGGAAATCGGAACATTGAAGGCGTTAGGTTATACGAAAGTTGAAATCGCAAAAAAATATGCAATCTATGCAAGTCTAGCTTCAGGAATAGGCATTGTTTTAGGAACGATATTAGGAACGAATCTTTTACCAAGGATCATTTTTGAACTATCTAACGAGCGATATGACATTGGGAGTGCTCTTGTTTTTTATGACTGGTCACCGATTTTACAAGCAGCTGCCGCATTCTTCATTGCCGCATTTGGCGCTGCAATGATTGTTTTGTTCAAAGATCTAAGAGAACGGCCTGCTGCATTGCTTCAGCCGAAAGCACCGAAGCCAGGGAAACGTATTTTTCTTGAATATATCACTCCGCTGTGGTCACGCCTTAGCTTTAATCAAAAAATCAGTTATCGAAATCTCTTCCGATACAAGTCAAGAATGCTTATGGCGATTATCGGAATTGCTGGCTGTGCCGGTCTGATGGTTGCGGGCGTGGGATTGAAAGATTCTCTAAGTTCTGTCTCAGCCAAACAATTTGGACCAATCATTGACTATCAAGCAATCGTTACATTAGATTCATCCACGGAAGAGAATCATCAAAAAGCAGCGGATATGTTGCAGCAGCAAGAAAAAGTAAATGAGATCCTAGCTATTCATACTCAAACCGTAGAATTGAGAAAAAAAGGGCATGCTTCGCAAAGTCTGACAGTGATCGTACCGAGTAAAACAGCTGATTTTGATCGTTTTATCCATTTAACAGATCTTGAAGAGAACCCACGTTCCTTACCTAAAGCAGGAATCGCTATTACGCAAAAAGCAGCAGAACTATTTGACTTATCTACAGGAGATCATATGTCGCTTTATGATGAAAATCAAAAAGAATGGAAAGTCGAAGTAAAAGAAATCGTGAAAAACTATCTAGGCAGCTTTATTTATTTGTCCCCTGAATATTATGCTTCAGTGACCGATCAATCGATGACGGATAATGCATTTTTGCTGCGTACAGATAAGATGACAACGGAAGAAGAAGAAATGCTTTCCGAGAAACTGCTTGCTACAGACGCTGTGACAAATACATCTTTCATGTCCAAACAAATCGAAACGCAAGAAGAATCAATGGCGAACTTAGACTCGGTTGTATTAATCTTTGTCGTATTGTCAGGATTGCTGGCTTTTATCGTCTTGTATAATCTAACTAATATCAATATTTCCGAACGTGTACGCGAATTATCTACGATAAAAGTCCTTGGATTTTTTGATAAAGAAGTCACGATGTATATTGTTCGAGAAAATATCATCTTTACTCTCTTAGGGATCATTGGAGGATTTGGTGTAGGATATGTATTGACTGACTTTATCTTACAACAAGCATCTATGGAGAATGTCATCTTTCCACTAGTGATTACATGGTGGGCTTATGTTTTATCAGCAGGATTAACCATCGTATTCACGGTTATTGTGATGATTGTTACCCATTTCAAATTAAAGCATATCGATATGATTGATGCGTTGAAATCGAATGAATAAAAACAGAGGTTGTGAAATCAGCGGTTTGACCTGAGTATTAGAGAAACAAACGGCAAAATAGTTCCTCATATTTTTCATTTGAAAGGACTTATTGACGTAGATGAAAGCTTTTGAACATCATTTATAGAAGAAACAAGAACATTTTGCTATTTTAAACAAGAGACTAGACAAATACATGTCTGATCTCTTGTTTTTTATTGGACAACACCCTCTTAGGAAGTATAAAGATAAATTTTACAAACGCTTTCGGTTCAGTTATAATAATAAATGATAACTTGTATATATAAGTTGTGATAGGTAAGAAATCAGTTGAATGGAGGCAAATATCCATGACATTTAAAGACAAAGTCATTTATCAAATCTATCCCAAATCTTACAAAGACAGTAATGGTGATGGAATTGGAGATTTAAAAGGAATTAAAGAAAAACTGCCATATTTGAATGATCTAGGGATCGATATGATCTGGCTAAATCCTATTTATCCAAGTCCTCAAAAAGACAACGGTTATGATATCTCTGATTACACAGCCATCGATCCTATCTTTGGTACGATGGAAGAATTCGAGCAACTAATAGCTAAAGCAAAAGAATACCAAATAGAAGTCATGCTCGATATGGTACTGAATCATGTTTCGACAGAACATGAGTGGTTCAAAAAAGCACTAGCAGGGGATCAGTATTATCAGGACTTCTTCATTTTAAGAGAAGAACCAACGGACTGGGTATCAAAATTTGGTGGGAGTGCTTGGTCGCCCTTTGGAGATACAGGGAAATATTATCTGCACTTATATGATCAGACACAAGCTGACTTGAACTGGCGGAATCAAGCAGTAAGAGAGGAATTATTCAAAGTAGTTCGTTTTTGGATGGAAAAAGGGGTAAAAGGATTCCGTTTCGATGTTATCAATGTTATCGGTAAAGACGAGCAATTGAAAAATAATAAAGAAAATGATGGTAAACCTGAATATACGGACAAACCAATCACCCATACGTATCTAAAAGAATTGAACCAAGCAACGTTTGGGACGGATTCCACTATCATCACAGTCGGTGAAATGAGCTCTACGACGATCGAAAATTGTATCTTGTATACAGAACCTAGTAGAGAAGAATTATCAATGGTCTTTAATTTTCATCACTTGAAAGTTGACTATGAAAATGGCAATAAATGGTCAACTCCCCCATTTGATTTTGCAGAATTAAAGCGACTGTTCCATACTTGGGGAGAAAAGATGAGTGATGGTAATGGCTGGAATGCTTTATTTTTTAATAACCATGATCAGCCACGTGCGCTCAATCGGTTTGTAGCTATCGATCAGTATCGAAAACAAGGAGCAGAGATGCTAGCAACCATGATCCATTTAAATCGTGGAACACCATACATTTATATGGGAGAGGAAATCGGCATGGTCGATCCAGACTATTCATCAATTTCCGACTATATTGACGTAGAAAGTTTGAATGCTTACAAGTTGCTCCTTGCACAAGGATTCACAGAAAAAGAGGCGTTCCGTCGAATCAAAGCAAAATCTCGTGATAACTCTCGAACACCCATGCAATGGTCCGATGCAGAACAAGCAGGTTTTACTACAGGAAAACCTTGGTTAAAAGTTGCAGGTAAGCTAGAAGAGATCAATGTAGAGAAAGAACGATCTTCTGAGGATTCTATTTTGTCCTATTATAAGAAATTGATTCGATTGAGAAAAACATATCCAATCGTTGCACAAGGCGATTATCATGCTTATGGAGCAGATCATCCGCAAGTTTATGGCTATCTTCGCCAATTTGAAGGGCAGCAACTGCTTGTATTAACAAATTTCTATGATAAAGATACAAGGATCACCATTCCAGAAGGATTCACAGAAGCCGATATTCTTATCGATAATTATCCCGATACTGTTCTCCATCAAAATCTGGAGCTAAAACCATATCAGGCAATTGCTTTACTGAAAAACTAAAATAAAAAAGTATAAAACGCCGATCCTACGAGCTATTCTCGTGAGATCGACGTTTTGTGTTTTATTTAAAATAATCTTCTTCAGAAAATGAAGAGTGTTCATACTCTCCTTTGTCGCCATAAAATTTATTGTAGCGTTGTTTGAATTTACGGAAAATAAAAGTAACGAGTAATTTGACTAACGTATAGATAGGAATACCGAAAATAACGCCCACAATTCCCATTAGATCACCCATGACAAGCAAAACGATCAAGATCGTAATCGGATGGATCTGCAAACGATCACCCATTACTCGAGGAATCACCAAGTCACCATGGAGAAGTTGTACGGCAAACCAGACAATGACAAATTTGACAGCCATAAAAGTAGAGTCTTGGAATGCAATGATCAAACCCGGGAAAAAAGCGATAAACGGTCCAATATATGGAATAATACATAATAACCCAGCAGAAATAGCTAAAACACTGGCAAATTCTAATCCGATCAGTAAGAAACAAACCCAGTAGACTGCTCCAAGGATAAATGAAGCAATGATCTGCCCCTTTAAAAATGAACCCAATTGTTGATTAGCAATCTTTGTCAAATTTTTAAAGTCTGTACGAAATGCTGGTGGGACAATCGCTAAAACTGACTGATAAAATTTTTGAGGATTTCTCAAAAGGAAAAAAGTGACAATGGGCCCAGTAAATAAAGTAATGAAAATAGCTGTAACAGTTGAAAAAATATTGCTGATCCGTTGTGCGCCACTTTCCCAATAATTTCCAATAAAGCCAGCTATATCAGACGTCACGTCATCAATAGAAGTAAAAAATTGATTAAATGAATCGGCAAAAGGTGTTTTTTCCAAAAATTGACGGAGACTCTCTTGGAAATCTTGAAATAAATCTGGCAAACTGCTAATCAATGTTTTTGTCTGTTCTTCAAGAAAAGGAACAAGCCATACGCTTCCAAGCCCCAATAAAAATAAAATAATCACATAAACAATAATGACTGACAGGTTCCTCGAAAGGTGCTTGCTTAAACGTTTGATGACTGGTTCCAAAAGATAATATAAGATCAGCGCAAACAATAATGGGGGCAAGATAGTAGCGATAATAATCCCAACAGGCTTGAATATAAATGAAATCTGATGGAAAAAATAAATGATCAGTGCCAGCAGGATCACCATACCTAAAACATAGTAGGAGGTTTTGCCTCCCAAAAAGCGGATCAAACGATTCGTTGTATCTGTTTCTTTTTTCACTCATTTTCCTCCTTTGTCTATAACTTTATTATAGACAAAAGAGGGGATAAAAGGAAAATGATAGAGGTTGATTGAAAAAATATCGGGAACCATCCATACGAATTTTCTCCTCAATTAAAATAAGAAAACGCTTGACAGCTCTTTTAGCCCTATGATAAATTAAATTCTGTTGCTAAAGCGTAACTATTACGATTTGTTAGAGGCGAATCGGAACATTCAAATGAAAGAAGATGAGAAGGAGTGTTATAAATGAAACGACTGATAGGTATATTGGCTACACTGGTTTTAACAGGTATGTTAGCTGGTTGCGGGGCAAATGGAGAAGCAGGGGACAGTAAAGAAAAGCTGAGCGTGATGACGACCTTTTATCCTATGTATGATTTTACAAAAGCAATCGTCGGGGATGAAGGAGAAGTAGAATTATTGATTCCAGCAGGGACTGATTCCCACGATTATGAACCTTCTGCTAAAGACATGGCAAAGATCCAAGATACAGATATCTTTGTTTATAATGATGAAAACATGGAAACATGGGTCCCCGCAATCCAAAAAACATTACAAGAAGGCAACGTCCATACGATAAAGGCGACAGAAGGTATGCTTTTACTTCCGGGAAGTGAAGAAGGACATGATCATGTCCATGAACACGGGGAAGAAGGTCATACACATGAGTTAGACCCGCATGTATGGCTAGCACCAAGTTTAGCAATCAAGCAGGTAGCAAGCATACGTGATCAGCTGATTGAAGCCTACCCAGAAAAACAGGAAGTATGGACAAAAAATGCAGCAGCCTATACCGAGAAACTTCAAGCACTCCATCAGCTTTATCAAGAAACATTTAAGCAAGCAAAACAAAGATCTTTTGTCACGCAACATGCTGCATTCAACTATCTGGCATTAGAATATGGATTGAATCAAGTATCTATTGCTGGTCTTTCTTCTAGTGAAGAACCGTCTGCGGCGAGAATCGCTGAACTGAAACACTTTGTTAAAGAACATGGAATCAACTATATTTATTTTGAAGAAAACGCCAAAGATAGTATTGCCAGAACGTTAGCAAACGAAGCAGGTGTATCTTTAGAAGTATTGAATCCTTTAGAGGGGTTGACGAATGAACAAATAGAAAATGGAGAAAACTATCTTTCTATCATGGAAGCAAACCTCGAAGCGTTGAAAAAAACGACAGAGACAGAAAACCCGTTAGAAGATACTTTGACCCCCAAAAAAGAAAAGAGCGTCTATAACGGTTATTTCGAAGACGAGGATGTACAAGATCGCTCTCTTTCAGATTGGTCAGGAACTTGGCAGACAGTAGATACGTATGTAGAAGATGGGACATTTGATCCTGTTTTTGAATATAAAGAAAAATTGAATCAGGATAAGACAGCACAAGAATATAAAGAATACTATACGAAGGGCTATCAAACAGATATTGCTTCAATCAAGATCGGTGAGAAAGAGATGGCATTTACGTTTAAGGATGGAACAACGAAACGTTCAAATTATCGTTATGTAGGGAAAGAAATCTTAACCTACGAGGCAGGAAACCGTGGTGTAAGGTATCTATTCGAAGCAGAAGATAAGGAAAGTGGCGCGTTTAGATATATTCAATTCAGTGATCACACGATTGCACCGTCTGACTCCGAACATTTTCATTTATATGTAGGAAATGAAAGTCAAGAAGCATTGCTAAAAGAAATGGAAAATTGGCCAACATTTTATCCAGACACAATGAATGGCCGTGAAATTGCACAGGAAATGCTTTTGCACTGAGAGACAAAAAGAACCGAAGGGTTTGGATCGGCTGATTATTTAGTCGGTCCAAACTATTCGGTTCTTTTTATGAAATTAACTTTTTTAATCCACGGATAGAGACAGGGATAGTCTCACCGTTTGCCAACGTGACTTCTCTGGTTTTTTTATTAATCGACCGCACGTTTTGTGTATTGATAACATAAGATTTATGACAACGAATAAAATTCCGATGCATTTTCTCGATTTCTTTGATCTTCTCGTAGAATTGCAATTGAGCATGAGTCAAATGAACTTCCAATTTATGTGGTGCGCCTAACGAAGTAGAAAAATATTGGATTTCTTTAATCGGTAAAAATTTAATTTCATCATTGAACTCTATTTTGAAGATATCTTTTTGGATCTGGGACATTTGAAAATCTTCAAAAATTTTGCTCAGGATCTGCTCGACATTTTCTTTTAAATCATAAAGGTCTTCTTTCACAATATAGTCAGTCGGCTCAATGTTGCTTTTTAAGATTGTCATCGACATTTCCGTATGAGAAGTCACATAGATTATTTTTCCTAAAGGATCTAATTCACGGATCAATTTACCAATCGCTACGCCATCCATTTCACTGTCTTCTAGTTCAATATCTAAAAAGTAAATACCAAAAGAAGAAGTTCTGATCTTGGCCGCATTGAGAAGTTCTTCCGGATCAGAGGTAGAAATATGAACATAACTGTCTAAGTTTTCAATCATGATCCTGTTTTTGATCACCGTTGATAAAACTTCCAATTGTTTTGGATCGTCTTCACAAATATAAATGGGAATCATATCATTACTCCTTTATTTTATTTGTATATAAATCGTTTGAGAAAAACGTTGGTTTTCAATTGATGTTTCAAGGAAAAGATAAGGGTTTGTCTTTGTCAATTCATCCAAGATAAACAACCCAAGTCCTTCGTTTTTTGGATTTGTTTTTGTTGAGAAACCTTTTTGTTTCAACTGGTTTAACGGTAATGTATTTGTTGTTGTATTGATTACGCGAATCATCACGGAATGATTTTTCTTGATGATTGTCAATTCGATCTTTTTCTTCTTTGCAGCACTAGCTCCTTCAATCGCATTGTCCAAGATAATACCAAGCATACGTACAAGGTTTACCGTATGTTTCGTATCCAACTCGATTGGTTTAGGAAAATGAAGCTGGACGATCAATCCTTTTTCCTGTGCCATCATGAGTTTTAATGACAGTAAACTGCGTATTTCAGGAACTTTCATATTATCCAACATACTTAGATTGGCCGGGAAAAGGTTCATCATCTGGCGTGTAGGCAATATCGTTTGATCGTAGTACGATCGTAATCCTTCCAAGTCGCCTTCTGCAATATAGCTGTGAAGAGAAAAGAGCAGATTTTGGTAATCATGTTTGAATTCTCTCAAGTCTTGATAGTTTTTTTCCAGATCTTTGATATAATCCTGTTGCATTCTGACTTGTTGCTCTAACAACTGATCAGCTAATTTCTTATTAGAGATTTTCCAATAATAAACCAAGATGATCAAGCCGACACACAGATAAAGAATGAAAAAACTAGTATTCAAAGCTAAGACATCAGGTGTTTCACCAGAAAAACGGGTATAAAAAATAATGATATAGTATGTAAATAATATCAACGTCCCAATCGTACCGATCATACGGCGGTCCACTGTGTGAAACCAAGTCTCTAACGATTTTTTAAAACAAAAAGCTAATAAAGCAGATAAAAGAGCGGATAAGGCGATGTGAAAATACTGCAAGGAATCTCCTGGTTCAACAACCGCAGATTTCAAAACAAAAAAATCGCCGATGCTTGTTAAATGATCTCCTAAAAGCGACGTCAATAATCCAAAAGGAAGCGCGTAAACTAATTGTTGACGCGAAGTCGAAAAGAAGAAAAAAGTAAGCATCAGCATTCCTATAGCAATTAGAGCAGTAAAAATCCCTAAAACTGAGTAGACCCATCCAATCAAAACGCAAGAAATCAGAGTAACTCCTGCAAACAGATAGTTGTATCGGATATGATGGTCAATCAATAAGATACAAATTGTGTAAATCAAATATTGCAACGCTATGGACCATAAAAACATAAAGTACAGCTCCCATTGATTTTTACCAAATTATAGCACAATTAGCGTATTATTTTTTTAATTTTTCAGGGATTTTGAATTCAGAACTCATACCAAAGCAGCAGCCAGATACAAAAAAGTCAGATAAGTTAGTTAATTGTTTAATGATTGTTTTTTTCATGAAAGATTCCTCCAAAATTCATCAAGTAGTTTGTAATAGGAAGCAACGTAGCTATTTCTAAAACAATCCCAAGTAGCAAATAGGTAGAAAAGTAAGAAGCTGAGAAAAATAAAGTGATGAGAGAAAAAATTAGAAACATGCTGATCGCCTTCTTTAATAATGGTGGACGTTTCTCGGGTTCAATGGGATTGATTGCTGTACCTCTTGATCCATAGCGAAGCAGTAACAAAAAGCAGCTGATTAACAAAAAGACCATCATTGGGAAGGAGATAGTCAATTGCAGATGTTTCATCACCAAGGGAACGCCCCATAAATAAAGCAGTGTCCACAGCAGACAAACGAATTCAGAGTCGGAATGCAATCCATAAGCATATCTGCGGATACAGATATAGGAAAGAAAGGTGATTCCTGTTTCCGCCCATGAGCCCGTCACCAGAGAAAAGACTAGAACGACCGCTAGTTTTCCAAGGTTGTTCAATAAAACTTCTAAGGCAAATTTTACTTGGACATACACCATATCTTCTTCCGATTTGTCTCCGCTGAATAAGGTTTCTAATAATTTGTTCACAACTTTATCTTTCATCTCATACGTACCTCCACCACAAATTCTATGCTAAAAAAATAAAAAACGTGTTTTGTTTCATAAAAAGTGGTTTTGGCATCAAAACCGTCATGATTTCCTTAAAAAAATCTTCATTTTTTAAATCCTTTCCAAAAAAGGTGACAGTTTTGATACGAAAAGTACTTTTTATGACAAGTTT
>NZ_BJLL01000028.1:0-31252 GCF_007996925.1 Enterococcus sp. NBRC 3427
TGTCTGTCGTATCTGTACCATTGTCGCTGATAAATATTTCGTTAGGATCCCAACGATTGGTAGCTGCATCTAAAATCACATTTGTTCCTATAATCGTTCCGTCTTGGTTTTAAGTAATGCGGATAGTAGCATTAGGCGCAAGGATTGTTCCTTGAAAAGGAGCACTGATTGTCAAATCAGTCATCTCATTTCCAAAATTCCAAGAGATATTCGCATCCGAAAAATCTTCTGTTTCATGATTTGAACGATCATTGTATTTGATTGGTGACTGTACGTTCAATGCAGAAGAACTGTTGATGACATTAAATACAACTACTTGATCATTTGGATTAATGATTTGAAGTGGCGTATTCATCGTTAACACTTCTGCATCGATATTTACCAATAAAAACCCGGTATCTGATAAATCAGTTAAATCGATTGTCCGATTGTTCATGTCTGGAAAATCTGCAGCAGTATATGTTTTAGCTGGAGTGATCGTTGCAAGATCATTTGCTGCTACATTCAATTTAGCAAATTCCTGCTCGAAATCAATATATTCATGCCCAGCACGATCTTTATAAAAATCATCTGGAGTTAAGTGATCAAGCCTGGATCCATTGACTGTAGGATGACCATCTTGAAGTGCTACATCCACGTTACTGCCAACGACAAATTTATTCATTCTTGTGCTACCTGTAGGTATGCCTGAAGAATTAGCGAAAGAATCAGTTTTTTGTATATAATTTATTTCTTGGTTCAATAAACCTTCATGAAGCTCTGTACCAAAATTATTTTTTGCATCAAGTTCATGTGTTGCTATATTTCCGTCTGTATGTGCATTCACAGTTGTCTTATTTTTAGCAAATACGTGGAATTGACTAGCAATTCCTAACAAGCCATAGTTACCAGTTAGATCATTATAAATATTCCCAGGGTCTTTAGGAATGTATGTTTCCGCTGAAACGGCCACACCATACGAAAAGATATTGAACAACAAAGCAACTAGGACTAGTAAACTTGCCCTTTTTTTCATTTTTCCCCTTCCTTTCCTTTCAAACATTTTCCTATTATACTCTTTTTCTCCTAGTCTTAAACTGTTCGTTTGAAAAATCATTGTTTATTTAAAGAATATTAATGAAACGTTCATATTGTTGCTTCTTGTTCAATTGATAGTTCGACACTATCTTTTTCTTTCAATCTCCAAACTATTGATGATGGTGACTGTTAAAGTGTAAAAAATAAGGGTGTGTAGTAACATATAAGTAGGTATCCTAGAATTAGGAAAAAGTAAGTAGGATAAATAAAAAGGAGGAAAATAAATGGATTATTTAGATATGCTATGCGAGAGTGTGGATCGGGCATACGATCGGTTTGAACGTTTGTTTGAAGGCGTCTCTATTGAGGAGGCCAATCGTTTTCCAGTGGAAGATAGAGCCCCGCAGATCAAATCAATGACTTGGCTGGCTTGGCATACCGCTCGAGAATTAGATTTCCAGATTGCTGATTTAGCAGGAACTTCTCCAATTTGGCATAGTCAAGACTGGGAAAGCCGGTTTCCGATGACGATAGCAGATAACGAACAAGATTGGAAGCATAGTCTGGAACAAGCAAAGCAGATCCAAGCTAATCAAATAGAAGATCTGCTAGGATACTTGCGAGGAGCTGCTGATTTTGCTATTTCTTACTTAAGAAGGCTGGAACCTTCCGAGCTAGATGAAGTAATTGACGAGAACTGGACACCACCAGTCACACGAGGAATGCGTCTCGTTTCTATTATTGATGATGCTGCTATGCACTCTGGTCAGGTGATCTATGCGAGACGTTTGTTGGGATTAAGAGATTAAGGCACTAGCTAAAAAAGAACTTACGGCAAAATAAGTCGCAAGTTCTTTTTTGTTTTTATCGTTACCCATGGTCTATCTATAAGATTGAAAAAGGAAGCGGCCTGCTATCTCTTTTGATCGTGTAAACTGATGACTCTCTTGTTTTTTGCATTGATTCATTTAAAGAAAGTGTACCATGCTTTATAGATATTTTTAGAATACCTTTTTCTAGAGGATAGAGAAACTGTCAGCTGATAGAATAAGGAGAGTCTTTTGAAGAGAATTCAGAAAAAAGGACACTGTATGAGATCAGGTGTCCTTTTGTGAAATCTGATAATTATTGCGTACGGATAGATGTGAGACTGATTTCGCCAGAAGACAAACTCATCTTCTGTTCATTTGTTTGGACGATCAGTTCGCCATGATCACCGATTTCTTTTGCAAGACCGACATAAGTCGTTCCTTTTTGATTGAACGACACGGTTTTTCCCAATACGAATGATTTTTCTTTATAGAAGTCCAACGCTTTTTCTGGGTGAGAAAGATAAGTGAACAATTCTTGCCAGATTTTGCTGATTAGCTGATTCCTTGTGACACTAGCTTGTCCGTCGGGAAAGACAGAGATGGCTTTTTCTTGGAGATCAGCTGGAAAATGATTTTGAGGAACAGAAAAATTAAGCCCGATCCCAATGATGATATGACTGATCCTGCCGCTTTCCATATCACTGACTGCTTCAGATAAAATCCCACAGACTTTTTTTCCATCCATGTAGATATCATTGACCCATTTGATCGAAGCAGAACGACCGGTTACAGATTCAATGGCTTTCACACAGGCACTGGCTGCGATGATCGTATATTGAGGCAATTCATCAAACCGTTTGTCTGGATGGAGCAAGAGACTCATGTAGATTCCTCGTCCAGGTTCAGCGAAAAAAGGCCGTCCAAAACGTCCACGAGCTTGTTCTTGTGTATCAGCAACAAATAACTTCGAAACAGAATCTCCTTGAGCTGCTGCCAGTTTGGCATCTTTCATCGTAGATTCAGAAGTCAACATCGTTTGTACTTTCAAATCAGGAATAAACGACCGTAGCTCTTGCTGGATTTCTTTTGCATCTAGTACGTCAGAGGGCAGGTAACGATACCCTGTAGGCCCGTGCTCAAAACGATAGCCTGCCTTTTCCAATTCTTTGATGGCTTTCCAAATACTTGTCCGGGAAACTTCCAGTTGCTGTGCCAACTTTTCTCCGGAAAGAAAATCTGGTGTCTTTTTCAATAATTGAAGTACCTTGTCTTTCGTTGTCATGGCATCAAGCTCCTTTCCCATCCATTCTATCAGGAAGAAGGAGAGAACAAAATAGTTTTCGAAGAAACAACGGTTGATACATAAAGCAAAAACGAAAGAAGGAAAGAGAAAAAAGAAGAGGGTGGGCGTTCATTTTTTGTCCCATCCTCTTTCTGATTATGAAGATAAAAGTACTTGATCGTCTTTTAATGCCGTGCCGCTGTTTTGTTTGAACAACGCTAATAATTGGGGCACTGTGAGCTGCTGTTTTTCCTCTTGCTGGATATCTACGACGATCCTTCCTTGATGCAGCATGATCAGTCGACTCCCATAGCGGATCGCGTCTTCCATGTCATGAGTGACCATAAAAGCAGTGAGATTCTGCTCAGTGATCAGCTTTTCTGTCAATTCCATCACCGTTTTGGAAGTAGCAGGGTCAAGCGCTGCAGTGTGTTCATCTAATAAGATCAGTTCTGGACGCTGTAATGTGGCCATCAATAACGTAATAGCTTGACGTTGTCCTCCAGACAGCAAACCGATTTCTGAGGATAAACGATTTTCCAACCCCAAATTTAGCCGAACCAGCTGGTCTTTGAAAAATGTTCGGTCTTGTGGTTTGACACCACGGAAGAAGCCGCGTTTTTTTCCTCGTTTCATAGCAAGAGCAAGATTTTCTTCTACCGTTAAACGAACGGCTGTCCCTAGTTTAGGATCTTGGAATACGCGACTGATGGATTTCGAACGTTCGACAACAGATTTTTTCGTGATATTTTTTCCATTCAATAAAATTTGACCCTGATCGACAGAAAATGTACCGGCGATGCTGTTCAGCAAAGTAGATTTACCAGCCCCATTTCCACCGATGATCGTCACGAAGTCGCCGGGATCTAAGGAAAGATTAATGCCTTTCAGGACATGATTTTCGTTGATCGTTCCTTTTTCAAAGGTATGATGGAGATTTTCCAATGTTAAGACGTCATTCATTTGACACTACCGCCTTTCTTTTTTTGAGGTAAATGGAATTTTTGCTGGATCTGCGGGAAAAAAAGACAGATCACTAGCACGAAAGCAGAAGCAAGTTTCGAATCACTTGGTTCAACATTCAGTTCGAAGACTAACGCTAAAATAAAACGATAAATGACCGCACCTAAAACGACAGTCAAGAGACGGAGAAATAGTGGCTGGTTACGTAACAAAACTTCTGCGATGATAATAGAAGCAAGTCCAATTACGATCGTTCCAATACCAGAATTTAAATCAGCAAAGCCGTTGTTTTGCGCAAGCAAGGAGCCAGAAAGAGCAATGCATCCATTAGAAATCATATAACCGATGATCTTCATATTATCTGTGTTGATCCCGTTTGCTTCGCTCATTGCCAGATTATCGCCAGTTGCACGAATAGCAAGTCCTGTTTCTGTACGTAAGAACAAAACAAGTAAACATACAACGATCAAAGCAAAAAGCAGACCGACGATCAGTACAGCGTTGTCTTTTGTTATGCCGAATGACTCGACCCAATGAAAGATCGTTGGCTGACCCAATAAAGAGATGTTCGGCGCACCCATCACACGGGATGTGACAGAATATAAACCAGTCATGGTGATGATCCCTGCAAGAAGGGCGGGAATTTTCAATTTTGTGTGAAGCAGTCCGGAAACAAGCCCTGCTGCCGCACCCCCTAAAAAGCCTAGAAGACAAGCTGTCAATGGATGATAGCCATTTGTAATACTTACTGCCGCGATCCCTGCACCTAAAGGAAAGCTTCCTTCAGCAGTCAAGTCGGCAATGTCCAAGATACGGAAAGTGACGTATACACCAATCGCAAGTAGGGCCCATAAGACCCCTTGCGATGCAGATGATAAGAAAAGAGAGAGCAAATTTGTCATGAGAATCCTCCTGTGTTTTATTCAGCTTCTTTGATGCTGTCTGGATTGATGCCTAATGCTTTGGCCATGTCTTTATTGACATACAGTTCCAAATCATTCGCTGTTTCGACAGGAAGTTCACTTGGATTCTTGCCGTCTAAGATTTTTGCTGCCATGATCCCTGTTTGTTTGCCCAAGCTTTCGTAGTCGATTCCTACTGTTGCTAGACCGCCGTCTTTGACTTGATCAACTGCGCCAGCAACGACAGGTGTTTTTGTTTCTTTTGCGACTTCACCGACAACACTTGCCGCACTTGCGAACGTGTTATCAGTAGGAATATAGATTCCATCTACATCTTTAGCTAGACTTTTCGTCACTTGTTGGACATCATTTGTGGAATTTGCTGTCAGTACTTTGACTTTGACGCCCGCTTTTTTCAATTCTTTTTCTGCCAAATCAGCTTGGATCTTAGAGTTTGCTTCACCGTTGTTATACATGATGCCGATTGTTTTGGCGTCTGGCACGATATTTAACAGTAAGCCGATTTGTTTTTCGATTGGCACCATATCTGTCGTGCCAGTCACATTGCCGCCAGGTTTTTCATTGGATGTGACTAAATGGGCTTGTTCCAAGTCTGTGACCGCTGTGACAGTCATCGGGATAGTGGTTGTTTCATTTAATAAAGATTGTGCTGCTGGAGTGGCGATTCCAAGTAGCAAATCAGGATCTTCTTTGACGAGTTTCTCACTCATACTTTTCAGGTTGTCTTGATTGTTTTGGGCATTTTGATAATCGATTGTTAGATTATCGCCTTCTTTATACCCTTCTTCTGCTAATCCTTCTTTGAATCCTTTATAGGCAGCATCTAACGAGTTATGTTGTACAAGTTGCAATACGCCAATTGTTTTTTGTCCATCTGATGCCTCTGCGGAATTGTCTTTTTGTGCGCAACCTCCTAAAGCTAGTAGCAGGGCAGCGCCTAATCCGATGATTATATTTTTTTTCATTTCTTTTTCCTCCTTAATTTTGGGAAACAAAAAATCCATTCAGACAAAATGTCCAAATGGATTGAAAAGTCGGAAAATAAATTGAAAAAGTAGAATGCTTGATACTTTTACTTTGTATTTTCACTGCTCAGCCACTTAGCATTTTGTCTACGTGGCTTTTTGCTGCAATACAAAGTTCTTTAGCCATCATAGATACAAACTGTCGTTTAACGTTTGTATCCATCATGATGAATACAAACCTATCTAAAGTAGCTAAAGTAAAAGTTATTCAGTTGTGTTGGTGCGATTTGGTTGATGTTGGTTCGCATAGAAGTTCCTCCACAAAATGAATTTTCTAAAGTATAACCGAGATAAAAAGGTCTGTCAATTAAGAATTGTCAGATAATTGAAAACATAAAATTGAAAACATTAAGAAAATGTTGCGAAAAAGCAGAAGAAACGCCAGGAAGTGTTGACTTTTATAGAAAATAAGTGTAGTATATGAAGTTGCAAAAACTATCTGATGAAGAAAAGGCAGAAACGAAATATTGTCCGTTTCGGCTTTAATATAAGGAAACAAAAGTAGAAGCTCACGAAGTAAGGTTTCAAGAGAATGTTCTATTTTTGGTTTTTTTTTGCCTAAAAGCCGCAAAAAATGTCTGTTGTTACCTAAAAATAATATTTGAAATATTATTGTAACAATTGATCGGGTAGTCTTTTTGAATGACATTTTAGAGGGGTGAAGAGCTTGGCTGGACACGTAGTAAAATACGGAAAACATCGCGAACGTAGAAGTTTCGCAAGAATCAGTGAAGTGTTGGAATTACCAAATTTGATCGAAATTCAAACAGACTCTTACCAATGGTTCTTAGATGAGGGACTTAGAGAAATGTTTGAAGACATTTTGCCAATCGATGACTTCAATGGCAATCTATCTTTGGAATTTGTAGATTATGAATTGAAAGAACCAAAGTATACAGTAGCAGAAGCTCGTGCGCATGATGCAAACTACTCTGCACCATTACATGTAACATTGCGTTTGACAAACCGCGAGACTGGCGAAATCAAAGCACAAGAAGTATTCTTCGGTGATTTCCCATTAATGACAGAACAAGGAACATTCATCATCAACGGGGCAGAGCGAGTAATCGTTTCTCAGTTAGTCCGTTCACCAGGTGTCTATTTCCATGGAAAAGTCGACAAAAACGGAAAAGAAGGATTCGGTTCTACTGTTATCCCTAACCGTGGAGCTTGGCTAGAAATGGAAACTGATGCAAAAGACATCTCTTATGTACGTATCGACCGTACACGTAAGATTCCTTTAACCGTATTAGTTCGTGCGTTAGGATTTGGTTCCGATGATACGATCTTTGAAATCTTCGGCGACAGCGAAACATTACGCAATACAGTCGAAAAAGACTTGCATAAAAACGCAAGCGACTCAAGAACAGAAGAAGGTTTGAAAGACGTTTACGAACGTTTGCGTCCAGGCGAACCAAAAACAGCAGACAGCTCACGTAACTTGCTGAATGCTCGTTTCTTCGATCCAAAACGTTACGACTTAGCAAACGTTGGTCGTTACAAAGTAAACAAAAAATTAGATTTGAAAACACGTCTATTGAATCTGACATTAGCTGAAACATTAGTTGATCCAGAAACAGGCGAGATCATCGTTGAAAAAGGAACAGTTCTGACTCACCAAGTCATGGAAACACTAGCTCCTTTCATTGATAATGGCCTAAATTCAGTGACTTACTATCCATCAGAAGACGGTGTGGTCACAGATCCAATGACTGTCCAAGTCATCAAAGTATTTTCACCAAGAGACCCTGAACGTGAAGTAAACGTGATCGGAAACGGCTATCCAGAAGCAGCTGTAAAAACGGTTCGTCCAGCCGACATCATTGCTTCAATGAGCTATTTCTTGAACTTGATGGAAGGTATCGGCAATGTCGATGATATCGACCACTTAGGAAATCGTCGTATCCGTTCAGTCGGTGAACTTTTACAAAACCAATTCCGTATCGGGCTAGCACGTATGGAACGTGTGGTTCGTGAAAGAATGTCGATCCAAGATACTGAAACATTGACACCTCAACAATTGATCAATATCCGTCCAGTTGTGGCAAGTATCAAAGAATTCTTTGGTTCTTCTCAGTTGTCACAGTTCATGGATCAAACAAACCCTCTTGGCGAATTGACACACAAACGTCGTCTTTCAGCCTTAGGACCTGGCGGATTGACTCGTGACCGCGCCGGTTATGAAGTTCGTGACGTTCACTACTCCCACTATGGCCGTATGTGTCCGATCGAAACTCCTGAAGGCCCAAACATCGGGTTGATCAATAGTTTGTCCAGTTATGCGAAAGTAAATAAATTCGGATTTATCGAAACACCTTATCGTCGTGTAGACCGTGAAACAGGTCGTGTTACTGACCAAATCGACTACTTGACAGCTGATATCGAAGACCATTACATCGTAGCCCAAGCAAACAGCCCATTGAATGAAGATGGAACATTTGCTCAAGACGTTGTTATGGCTCGTGCTCAAAGTGAAAACTTAGAAGTATCTATTGATAAAGTAGACTACATGGACGTATCACCTAAACAAGTAGTTGCCGTTGCGACAGCATGTATTCCTTTCTTGGAAAACGATGACTCCAACCGTGCCTTGATGGGTGCCAACATGCAGCGTCAAGCAGTGCCGTTGATCAATCCTCAAGCACCATGGGTTGGTACTGGTATGGAATACAAATCAGCGCATGACTCAGGAGCTGCTTTGTTATGTAAACATGACGGTGTCGTTGAATACGTTGATGCTTCTGAAATCCGCGTACGCCGCGACAACGGTGCATTAGATAAATACGATGTAACAAAATTCCGTCGTTCAAACTCCGGAACAAGCTACAACCAACGTCCAATCGTTCATTTGGGTGAGAAAGTCGAAAAAGGGGATACTCTGGCAGACGGACCATCTATGGAACAAGGCGAAATGGCTCTAGGCCAAAACGTTTTAGTTGGTTTCATGACTTGGGAAGGGTACAACTATGAAGATGCGATCATCATGAGCCGTCGTTTGGTAAAAGATGACGTATACACTTCTATCCATATTGAAGAATATGAATCAGAAGC
This sequence comes from Enterococcus sp. NBRC 3427, assembly GCF_007996925.1. Classification (NCBI taxonomy): domain Bacteria; kingdom Bacillati; phylum Bacillota; class Bacilli; order Lactobacillales; family Enterococcaceae; genus Enterococcus; species Enterococcus sp. NBRC 3427. The sequence goes on from NZ_BJLL01000028.1 coordinate 9,074, forward strand.
CCGCGATACAAAATTAGGACCTGAAGAAATCACACGCGAAATCCCTAATGTCGGGGAAGACGCATTAAAAGATTTAGACGAAATGGGTATCATCCGTATTGGTGCAGAAGTCCAAGATGGCGATTTGCTTGTAGGGAAAGTCACGCCAAAAGGGGTAACAGAATTATCTGCAGAAGAACGTCTATTGCATGCGATCTTTGGCGAAAAAGCTCGTGAAGTCCGCGATACATCATTACGTGTACCACATGGCGGCGGCGGTATCGTTCACGATGTGAAAATCTTTACTCGTGAAGCTGGAGATGAATTGTCACCAGGCGTAAACATGTTAGTTCGTGTTTATATCGTTCAAAAACGTAAAATCCATGAAGGGGATAAAATGGCCGGTCGTCACGGAAATAAAGGGGTTGTATCCCGTATTATGCCGGAAGAAGATATGCCATTCCTACCTGATGGAACACCAATCGATATCATGCTGAATCCTTTAGGGGTGCCTTCACGTATGAACATCGGGCAAGTATTGGAATTACACTTGGGTATGGCTGCACGTCAGTTAGGTATCCACGTAGCAACGCCAGTATTTGATGGTGCAAGTGATGAAGACGTATGGGAAACAGTTCGTGAAGCCGGTATGGCCAGCGATGCGAAAACTGTTCTGTACGACGGACGTACAGGTGAACCATTTGATGGACGTGTGTCTGTCGGTGTGATGTACATGATCAAACTTGCTCACATGGTCGATGACAAATTGCATGCACGTTCAATCGGACCTTACTCATTGGTTACACAACAACCATTGGGAGGTAAAGCTCAATTTGGTGGACAACGTTTTGGTGAAATGGAAGTATGGGCACTGGAAGCTTACGGTGCGGCTTATACTTTACAAGAAATCTTGACATACAAATCAGATGACGTAGTCGGACGTGTGAAAACATACGAAGCAATCGTCAAGGGTGAACCAATTCCAAAACCAGGTGTACCGGAATCATTCCGCGTATTGGTGAAAGAATTGCAATCACTAGGTCTGGACATGCGTGTCTTGGATATCGAAGAAACAGAGATCGAACTTCGCGACATGGACGATGAAGACGACGATTTGATCACTGTTGATGCTTTGACAAAATTTGCCGAACAGCAAACTGCCAAAGAATTAGAAAAGAAAGCTGCTGAACAAGTGGAAGATGAAAAAGACGATGTCATCCAAAACTTTGAAACCGCAGAAGATAATTTAGACTAATCCGGTCTATGAGCTGCAAGGCGGTCGAAGATCAGCCGTCTTGCGGTTTGCCATTAAATGAAATGGAGGGAACCCCTTTTGATCGATGTAAATAAATTCGAAAGTATGCAAATAGGTTTGGCTTCTCCCGAAAAAATCAGAAGCTGGTCTTACGGTGAAGTAAAAAAACCTGAGACGATTAACTATCGTACCTTAAAACCTGAACGCGAAGGGTTGTTCTGTGAGCGGATTTTTGGTCCTACAAAAGACTGGGAATGTGCCTGCGGAAAATACAAACGTATCCGTTATAAAGGAATCGTTTGTGATCGATGCGGAGTGGAAGTTACTCGTTCGAAAGTTCGCCGTGAACGCATGGGACATATTGAATTAGCAGCTCCTGTTTCACATATCTGGTACTTTAAAGGGATTCCTTCACGTATGGGTCTTGTATTAGACATGAGCCCACGCGCTTTGGAAGAAATCATTTATTTTGCTTCATATGTAGTCATCGAACCAGGAAATACGAATTTAGAGAAAAAACAATTGTTGACAGAACGCGAATATCGCGAAAAACGTGAACAATATGGACAAGAATTCCAAGCTGCTATGGGTGCAGAAGCGATCAAGCAATTACTTGATAATGTTGATCTAGATGCAGAAGCAGCCGAATTGAAAGAAGAATTGAAATCTGCACAAGGACAAAAACGTACACGTGCAATCCGCCGTTTGGATATTTTAGAAGCATTCCGCGCTTCAGGAAATCAACCAAGCTGGATGGTTATGGACGTTATCCCTGTTATTCCACCAGATTTACGCCCAATGGTTCAATTAGAAGGTGGACGTTTTGCAACAAGTGACTTGAATGATCTTTACCGTCGTGTAATCAACCGTAATAACCGTTTGAAACGTTTGTTAGACTTGAATGCACCTGGAATCATCGTTCAAAATGAAAAACGTATGCTGCAAGAAGCAGTAGATGCATTGATCGATAACGGTCGTCGCGGACGTCCAGTTACTGGACCAGGTAACCGCCCATTGAAATCTCTTTCTCATATGTTGAAAGGGAAACAAGGTCGTTTCCGTCAAAACTTGCTAGGTAAACGTGTCGACTACTCCGGTCGTTCCGTTATCGTTGTTGGACCTTTCTTGAAGATGTACCAATGTGGACTTCCAAAAGAAATGGCTATCGAATTATTCAAACCATTCGTGATGCGTGAGCTTGTTCAACGCGAACTAGCTTCAAACATCAAAAACGCTAAACGTAAAATCGAACGTCAAGAAGACGAAGTATGGGATGTCTTAGAAGACGTAATCAAGGAACACCCAGTATTGCTGAACCGGGCACCTACGCTTCACCGACTTGGTATCCAAGCATTCGAACCAGTTTTAGTACAAGGACGCGCAATCCGTTTGCATCCACTTGTATGTGAAGCTTATAATGCCGATTTCGATGGAGACCAAATGGCTGTCCACGTTCCATTGAATGAAGAAGCACAAGCAGAAGCACGTATGTTGATGTTAGCTGCTCAAAACATCTTGAACCCTAAAGATGGTAAACCAGTTGTTACTCCTTCTCAAGATATGGTTCTAGGTAACTACTACTTGACAATGGAAGAAGAAGGACGCGAAGGCGAAGGAATGGTCTTCAGAGATCAAAACGAAGCCGTTATCGCATGGCGCAACGGATATGTTCATTTACATTCACGTATCGGTGTGAACCCTAACTCATTAGGTGAAAAACCATTTACTGAATGGCAAAAAGAACGTACGATGATCACAACAGTTGGTAAGATCATCTTCAACGAGATCATGCCTCCTGAATTCCCTTATCTGAATGAACCAACAGACTTCAACTTGACCGTCCAAACACCGGACAAATACTTTGTTGAAGCTGGTACTGATATTCCTGCACATATCAAAGAGCAAGAATTAGTATTACCGTTCAAGAAGAAAAACTTAGGAAACATCATCGCAGAAGTCTTCAAACGATTCAAAGTAACAGAAACTTCTAAGATGCTTGACCGTATGAAAGACTTAGGGTATAAACATTCAACACATGCCGGTATCACAGTAGGGATCGCTGACATCAGTGTACTGAATGAAAAACAAGAAATCATTGAAAATGCCCATAAACAAGTTGAAACTATTACAAAACAATTCCGTCGTGGTCTGATTACAGATGACGAACGTTATGAACGTGTCATTGCTGTTTGGAACGCTGCAAAAGACAGCATCCAACAAAAACTGATGGAAGGTTTGGAAGCGAAAAACCCAATCTTCATGATGTCTGATTCTGGAGCTCGTGGGAACATTTCCAACTTTACACAGCTTGCCGGAATGCGTGGTTTGATGGCCGCTCCTAATGGTCGAATCATGGAATTGCCAATCATTTCGAACTTCCGTGAAGGACTATCCGTCTTGGAAATGTTTATCTCAACTCACGGGGCTCGTAAAGGGATGACCGATACAGCCTTGAAGACTGCCGATTCAGGTTACTTGACTCGTCGTCTGGTTGACGTGGCCCAAGATGTAATCATCCGTGAAGAAGATTGCGGTACTGACCGAGGTCTTGAAATCCAAGCAATCCGTGAAGGAAATGAAATCATCGAATCATTAGAAGATCGTTTAGTGGGACGTTACACTCGTAAAGAAGTACGTCATCCTGAAACAAATGAATTGATCATTGCAGGAAACCAATTGATTTCCGAAGACATCGCAAAACAAATCGTTGATGCAGGTGTCGAAACAGTGACAATCCGTTCTGTCTTCACATGTAATACAAAACATGGTGTCTGCAAACATTGTTACGGACGCAACCTTGCAACTGGCTCTGACGTTGAAGTCGGAGAAGCAGTTGGTACGATCGCCGCTCAATCAATCGGTGAACCTGGTACTCAGTTGACGATGCGTACATTCCATACGGGTGGGGTTGCCGGAGACGATATCACTCAAGGTCTTCCTCGTGTCCAAGAAATCTTTGAAGCACGTAATCCGAAAGGGCAAGCAGTGATCACAGAAGTAACAGGGGATGTCATCGATATCTCAGAAGATCCTGCAACACGTACCAAAGAAGTAACAATCAAAGGAAAAACAGATACACGTACGTATACTGTTCCTTATACAGCACGTATGAAAGTAGCAGAAGGCGATATGATCCACCGTGGTGCGCCATTGACAGAAGGATCAATCGATCCAAAACAATTGTTGCAAGTTCGCGATGTATTATCTGTTGAAAACTACTTGCTTCGTGAAGTACAACGTGTTTACCGTATGCAAGGGGTAGAAATCGGCGACAAGCATATCGAAGTAATGGTTCGTCAAATGCTGCGTAAAGTTCGTGTAATGGATCCAGGTGATACAGATATCTTACCAGGTACATTATTAGACATCGCAGACTTTAAAGATCAAAATTACAATACGCTAGTCTCAGGAGGCGTTCCTGCAACTTCTCGACCTGTCTTGCTAGGTATCACAAAAGCATCATTAGAAACAAATAGTTTCTTATCTGCTGCATCATTCCAAGAAACAACTCGTGTCTTGACGGATGCTGCGATCCGCGGTAAGAAAGATCCTCTTCTTGGTTTGAAAGAAAATGTTATTATCGGTAAGATCATCCCAGCTGGTACTGGTATGCAACGTTACCGTGACATGGAACCAAAAGAAGTCGGTGTAGCAAGCGAAAATGTCTACAGTATTTCAGATATTGAAGCACAAATGGCTGCAGAAGACGCAATGAACAATCAAACAAAATAGATATTTTACAAAAGAGGTTGTGACAAATTATTGTCACAACCTCTTTTTTTGTTTGTCTAAAATAATTTGTCTAACTAGAAGAAAAGTGGGAAAGGATCTTACAACATCGGTTCGTATCCCATTAAGGTATCGGAACGATCATCTTCCCAGAGAAGTCAATCAATAAAAATAAAGATAGATCATTTTTTGAATGCAAAATAAATTCATGGGAAGATAGAGCGGTTATTTTTAATATTTTGCTAGCTATTAGTGAATAGTTCCTCGAATACAACAAAACCAGTAGACATGTCTAGTTATTCTATTTATGTTTTAGAGATAAGTATCCCCAAATAACATGGATTGAAATAAGGGTAAATAAGTTTGAAAAAATGAACTTTAAAAACTTATACACAACGTGGCTGAAAAGACAACTTTTTCTTGCCTGTGGAAAAAATAGTTTAACACAAACATTATAGTTATCCACAGCTATCTAAAACAGATGGAAAATAAAGAAAAATCCGCTAAAATACCGGGAGGGGGTAATGGAGGATGAGTGATTGAAAAAAGAACAGAGTAACTGACTTATCCTCAGTGTTTCTGTTCTTTTATAAATCTGCCCTACATTTCTTGTTGTTGGATCGAATCTGTGAGAGTAATCTCGGTTGAAAGAATGATTCTTTTTTCTTCTGGGTATTGGTGATGGATCAATTGGAATAAAAGTTCTGTGGCTTTGATTCCTAACTGATTTGTTGGAATGTCTATCCGAGTCAGCTGTGGCGAAAATAGGGAGGACAATAAGGGATCACTGAATCCTGCGATCGAAAGATCATCAGGTATCTGCTTTCCAGTTTGTTCTGCCACTTTGTAAATACTCAATGATTTTAATGCATCGGTAGAAAAAATCGCAGTTGGTCTTTCTCGCAACTTCATTAAATCATTCATTGCTGCCATGCTGTCTTCTAAGCGAAAGCCGCCGTCTATGATCCATTCATTACGGATATCTAGGTGATGATCAAATAAGCATTGACGGTAACCATTGAGACGATCATTGGATACATAAACTTCTGTCGGAGCATGGAGACAGCCGATATGACGGTGTCCATTCTTGATCAGTGTTTCCACCAAATCGTAACTATCCTGGAAATTATCCGTGTCCACTGAGTAGATGTTCGTGTAGTCGTTTCCGACTTTTCCGATTACCACAATAGGAATATTGTATTGATCCAATTCAAAAAGAAGTGTTTCATCCATCGTAGAGCTTAAAATAATAATTCCTCGAATCATTTTTTCTTGGATCTTTTTCGCGCATTTTTCTAGCTCTTCTTCTGGTGTTTTTGCCGTTTGTAGAATCAAGTCGAAGTTATTTTGTTCAGAAACGGCAGAAATGGATTGAATAACATCTGAAAAAAAAGGATTGCCATAGGTCGTATGAGAAGTACGATGAGATAATGCTAGAATCGCGTCAAAACCATTTCCTGACAGTCCTCTTGCAATTTTGCTCGGTTCATAATTCAATTCTTTGATTGCTTGAAGTACACTTGCTTTTGCTTTATCAGAGATATTTGGCTGGTTATTTAATACTCTGGAGACAGTTGATTTGGAGACATTGGCTTTGTTCGCAATGTCATAAATAGTAGGTTTCAATTTTATATGCACCTCCTTTTTGGGAGCGTTTTAGAATAATTCCATAGTACAATAGACATTCTTTTTTGTCTATGATTTTGAAAATTTAGGAATAGCTTGCATGATCATGAGAGACCATATTTTTTTAAGAAGCTATTAACTATTGATACATAAGCTTTCTTATTTGTATTTTTTTGTATATCAAAATTATTTAAAAAAATGCTATTGACAGTAATCGTTTTCCATAATATGATCAAATCGTTGGGAACGCTCCCAAAAAAGAAAGGGGAATCCGATGTATACAAAACTTTTACAAGCGATTTATCGCGACTCAGATTTGGCTGAGAAAACCGCCTTTATGATTGAACAAAAAGTCAGTGATTATCAGCAGAAGAAAGGCCAGGCAGGCAAACTGCATTGGGACGAAGAAGATATTTTCTTGATTACTTATGGGGATCAATTTTTTGAAGAGCAGCAACCAACTTTGCGTACATTTAAGAAATTTTATCAAAAGTATTTGGCAGATACATTTAGAGTTGTACATTTCTTGCCATTTTTCCCATATACATCTGATGATGGTTTCTCCGTTGTAAATTATCAGGCAATCAACGACCGTTTGGGCACATGGGAAGATATAGAAGAAATGAGAAGCGAAACACGGTTAATGTTCGACTTTGTCTGCAATCATATGTCTGCCGAAAGTACTTGGTTTCAGGAATATTTAAACTTGAATGATACGTACAAAGATTTTTTTATTGATTTGCCACTGGATACAGATACAAGCAGCGTGACTAGACCAAGGACTAGTCCACTACTTACAACTTTCATCGACAAAAACGGGAAAGAAAAACATGTATGGACGACTTTTAGCGAAGATCAAGTAGATTTGAATTTTAAAAACCCAGAAGTTTTATTGAAAATGATCGATATTCTTTTGTTTTACCTAGAAAAAGGCGCTTCATTTATTCGTTTAGATGCTGTGGGGTTTTTATGGAAAGAACTAGGAACTTCTTGTATACACCTGCCAGAAACGCATAAGATTATTCAGTTATTCCGTGCAATCGTTGATGAAGCAGCTCCAGGAACGGTATTGATCACCGAGACAAATGTGCCACACAAAGATAATATTAGTTATTTTGGCGATGGCAGGAATGAAGCACAGATGGTCTATCAGTTTTCACTGCCACCTTTGACTCTTCACGCGATACGCTCGGGAAATACAAGTAAGTTGAAAGAATGGTTAGAAACAATCAATTTTACATCGGAAAAAACGACCTTTTTTAATTTTTTAGCTTCCCATGACGGAATCGGATTAAACCCGATAAGAGGTATTCTGCCGGAAAAAACGATCCTTGAATTAGTGGAACAGCTGAAGAAAGAGGGTGCCCGAGTAAACTACAAGAAAAACCCAGATGGAACGACCAGTCCATATGAGATAAACGCTACGTATCTAGATGCGTTAAGTTCTCCAACAGATACGACGGAATGGAGAAGCAAACGCTTTTTAGCAGCTCATTCATTTTTGGTAACGTTACCAGGCGTGCCGGCAATTTATATTCAAAGTGTGCTGGGAAGTCGAAATGATTACAAAGGCGTAGAAAAAACAGGAGAGAATCGAAAAATCAATCGGCAAAAATTTTTGTTAGCAGATATTGAGAAAGAGTTGCAGACAGATCCATTAAGAACAGCAGTATATGGTGAATTGACCCAGATGCTATCTATTCGAAAAAAAGAAAAAGCCTTCCATCCGAATAGTTTGATTTACTTACTGGACTCAGCAGATTCTTTTATCAGTTTTATTCGCGAAGCGAAGGAAGAGAAAGTCTTAGTTATCCATAATTTTTCCAATCAATCAGCAGGTTATCTTTTACCAAAAGGAGATTACCTAGACCTGTTTTCTGGACAAATTATCCATTGCAGTCAAGAACGAAAGTTGATATTCCAGCCGTATGAATATATGTGGCTGAAAATAATAAAATAAGAGGTGGAAAAAATGAAAAAAATTATTGTTACTACCTGTCTGCTAGCTACTGGATTTCTTCTTACTGCTTGTGGTGAAAGTCAAAGCTCTAACGAATCACAACAGACAACGATTCAATTCATGCACTCTTCTGTCGAACAGGAACGATTAAGTGTGATTAATGAACTGGTTGCTGATTTTGAAAAAGAAAATCCAGACATCAAAATCAAGCAAGTGCCGGTAGAAGAATCAGCGTTCAATACGAAAATCGTTACGTTAGCTCGTTCCGGTAAATTACCAGAAGTAATGGAAGTCAGTCAGGATTTTGCTAAAGTGATGGATAAAGATGAACTGATTGATCAGACGGCAGTCCAAAACGTTATCGAGGAAGCTGGAGAAGATAATTATTATGACGGAGCCAAAAACCTTGTTCGTTCAGAAGATGGAAAAAGCTATATTGCTGCACCAATTAGCGGCTGGGTTCAAGGTATTTGGTATGACAAAGAAAAATTATCAGAAGCTGGTTTTTCAGAACCAGAAAATTGGGATGATATTTTAAAAATTGCTCAACATTTCACAGATAAAGAGAATAAACAATATGGAATTGCTATGCCTACTGCTGAAGGAACAATGAGTGAGCAAGCGTTCTCTCAATTTGCTTTGTCAAATGGAGCAAATGTTTTGGATGATGAAGGCGAGGTAACGATCGATACGGAAAAGATGAGAGAAGCATTGTCGTTTTATCAAAACTTATCCCAATACACGATGCCAGGCTCTAATGATGTGACAGAAATCAAAGATGCTTTCATGAATGGAACAGCACCAATGGCAATCTATTCAACTTACATTTTGCCTTCTGTTTATGAAGCGGGGAACTCAGAAAATATCGGTTTTGCTATCCCAACACAAAAAGATCAAGCTGTCTATGGCACAGTATCTGGATTGACGATTTCTTCTGGTCTAGACGAGAAACAAAAAGAGGCTGCTGAAGCATTCACAGCTTTCTTATCTCAACCGAAAAACATGGAAAAGTGGGTCTTGATGTCTCCTGGTGGTGCTCAACCAGTGAATAAACAAGTAGTCGAACTGGATGGTTACAAAGAAAATGAAGTCATCAAGTCTTTTGGCGAGCTACCATCTGAGATTGCTAGTGCTTTTGATGAAGTACAAGTCTTTGGACTAGTCGGGGAAAAGAATTTCACGAAAATGGGAGATATCACAAGCTCAGGTGTGATCGGAAAAGCAGTGAACCAAGTAACTGTCGGAAACGAAGATGTCGATCAAGCTTTAGCTGACGCACAAAAAAATACGAAATAACAAGAAGTTCTGCCAATGGTGTTCGAAAAAATCAGATAGCTATTGGCAGATTATCAGGGGGAGGTTTCAATGAATCGTCCAAGGAAACATTCTGACTTAAAATTAGCCATGGGACTTTTAGCACCAAGCATGCTTTTATTAGCTGTTTTAGTGCTGATTCCAATGCTTTCCAATATTCAGATCAGTTTTTTCGATATGCCGCTGAATCCTAACTTAGACGCCGTTTTTATCGGATTAAGCAATTATCTTGAAATTTTAAGTGATAGTGAATTTTATCGTTCTTTAGGTTTAACAGTTGCTTACACATTCTTAGTTGTAGCAGGCAGTACAGCTTTAGGATTAGCCGTAGCTATTTTGCTTAACCGCAAGTTCAGATTTAGGAAAACGGTGCGTTCACTGATTTTATTAAGTTATGTTACGCCATCTATTTCTTTGATTTTTGCTTGGAAATATATGTTCAATAATAGTTATGGAATCGTCAATGATCTGTTAGTAGATAGGTTGCAGCTTTTCAACGAAGCACCGCTGTGGTTCGATCAGCCAGTTGCTAGCTTCTTTATGGTCGTTTTGTTTGCGATCTGGAGATACTATCCGTATGCGTTTATTTCATTTTTGGCTATTTTGCAAACAGTCGACAAAACGCTTTATGAAGCAGCTGAAATGGACGGTGCAAATGCTTGGCAGAAGTTCAAGATCGTGACACTGCCGGCAATCAAACCAGTACTAGCAACTGTGATTGTTTTACGATCTATCTGGATGTTCTATATGTTTACAGATGTCTATCTACTGACGAATAAAGTCAATATCTTAGGCGTTTATTTGTATCAGACAGCCTTTGCGTTCAATGATCTTGGAAAAGCAGCAGCTATATCGATTCTATTGTTCATCATTATTGCAGCGGTCGTCTTGCTCTCACGAAAGAAGGTGGACTTGAAATGAAAAATAAAAAGAGCAGGAAAATCTTATTTTACGCGACGATTTTGTTGCTATTAGCTGTCAATTTGTTTCCATTTTTGATCATGCTGATGACATCATTCAAGGATTCACAAGAAGCAATTGCAACGACACAAACTATTTTTCCGAAAGAATGGACTTTTGAACATTATCAGGATATTTTCAATGCTGAGATTTTTCCATTCATCATGTATTTCAAAAATAGTTTAGTGATCTCCTTGATAGCCTCCGTAACTGCAGTAGTGATTGGGATCAGCGGGGCATACGCTTTGTCAAAACTACGCTTCAAAGCTCGCTCGAAAATCAATGCTAGCTTTTACACCGTTTATATGTTTTCCGGTATTTTGATCGTTGTTCCATTATTTAAAATCATTTCCAGTCTAGGTTTGTATGATACCAATACAGCACTGATTATCACGATGGTCGTTCAAACACTTCCTACTGCGATATTCATGCTAAAAAGTTATTTTGACACGATTCCGGCTGATATTGAAGAAGCAGCAATGATCGATGGTCTTAGCCGGATCCAGATCATTATTCGGATCATTATACCATTGGCTATTTCTGGAATCATTTCTGTCTTCGTTTATTGTTTTATGGTTTCGTGGAATGATTATTTATTTGCTTCGATTTTCCTGTCGACCTCCGAAAAATTTACTTTACCAATCGGTTTGAACACATTATTCAGTACACCAGACTACATTTGGGGACGAATGATGGCCGCTTCATTGGTGACCGCTTTACCAGTCATCATTATGTATGCGTTATCTGAACGATTCATTAAAGGTGATTTAGTCGAAGGCGGCGTAAAAGGATAAAAAGAAAAGAAAGAGGAAAGAAAAGATGAAAAAATTAGTTGCATTAGAACCAAGAATAGCCGGATTCAAAGATTACGAAGACCGTGAGATCGAAAAGAACGAAGTACGTATCCGAGTAATTTTCGCTACTCCAAAACCAGGAACAGAAATTGTCGACTTTAGAGGATTAAGTCCATTTATCGATGAAGAATTTTCAGAAGAATGGCGCCTATTCTTGCCAAGAGAAGAAGGAAGCCAACGCGGTGTGGTATTTGGCGAATTTCAATTAGGAAATATGATTGTCGGTACGATCGAAGAAACGGGCAGTTTGGTGACAGAGTATCAAAAAGGAGAGTTAGTCTGCACTTATGGACCCATTCGTGAAACACTAATTACAAACGGTGTTGATAATTATAAACTACGTAAACTTGATCGGTTGGATCAATGGAAAAATGCAGTATGTTACGATCCTGCTCAATTCGCTTTAGGTGGTATCCGGGAAGCACATGTTCGAGCAGGTGATGCTGTAGCAATCTTCGGTTTAGGCGCTATCGGGCAAATTGCGATTCAATTAGCTAAAAAAGCAGGTGCTACTACCATTGTTGGGATCGATCCCATAGCGCAGCGTAGAGAATTAGCAGAAAAATACGGTGCCGATTACACGCTAGATCCTATGAAAGCAGATGTCGGTTTTCGTCTAAAGGAATTGACAGATAAACGTGGAGTAGATTCAGTTATTGAAACGAGTGGCAGTGCTGCCACATTACAAGCTTCTTTAAGAGGGATCGGCTATGGCGGGATCATTTCTTATGTTGCCTTTGCTAAACCTTTTCCAGCTGGGTTTAATCTTGGTCGCGAAGCACATTTCAATAATGCAAAAATCGTCTTTGCTCGAGCATCTAGTGAACCAAACCCAGATTACCCAAGATGGAACCGTAAACGAATCGAGGACACATGTTGGGAATTATTGATGAACGGTTACTTGGATTGTGAAGAAATCATTGATCCAGTTGTGCCATTTGCAGAAAGCGCAGAAGCTTACATGCGTTATGTAGACCAGCACCCAGAAGAAAGTATCAAAATGGGCGTTCAAGTCCGAGGAGGAGAACAATGAAATTCGGTACGCAAGATCAAGCATTTTTCCCAAGAGACATTTTAGAAAAATTTAGATTTATCAAAGACTGTGGATTTGAAGAATACGAAATCGACGGTAAGTTGTTAATAGAAAATATCGATACAGTCAAACAGGCAATCAAAGAAACAGGGATCCCAGTAGTGACAGCTTGTAACGGATACGATGGGTGGATCGGTGACTTCATCGAAGAACGGCGTCTTAATGGTGTACGTCAAATTGCTGAGATTTTGCGTGCACTAAGCGAGGTTGGTGGCAAAGGAATCGTTATCCCAGCAGCTTGGGGAATGTTCACTTATCGATTACCGCCGATGGTTTCACCCCGAAGCAAAGAAGGAGACTATAAAGCAGTCAGCGAATCACTTCGTTATTTAGATAAAGTAGCCGAAGAAACAGGTACGGTTATTTATTTGGAGCCTTTGAACCGATACCAAGACCATATGATCAATTTGTTAGCGGATGCGCGTCATTATATTGACTCTAATCAATTGAAACATGTGCAGATCATCGCTGATTTTTATCATATGAATATTGAAGAAGCTGATATTTCAAAAGCATTGACTACGCAAAAAGAGTATGTGGGTCATATCCATTTAGCAGATAATCATCGCTACCAACCAGGATCTGGCGCAATTGATTTTACTCGCCATTTTCAAACGCTACTTCAAAATGAGTATGAAGGTTATATGGTATATGAATGTCGTTTGCGAGGAGAAAATGAAGTGAAAATTTATCAGGAATCATTGCAATACTTGAAAAACTGTCTGGAAACAGCGCGTCATTTAAATGATTTAGAGAAAGAAAAACAATAAGTAAATAAGCAAAGGAGGGAGAAATAAATGAAGAAAGTAGCAATCATAGGCGCTGGACAAGTAGCAGAAAAAGTACATGCTGCTTATTATCAAAAAAGATCAGATGTCTTAGAATTGGTCGCTGTGGTTGATCCAGTCAGCCAGCGAGCAGAAGACTTTTGCCGACGTACAGGATTTTCTCATGCGTATACATCAGTTACACAAATGCTGAATGAGATTTCTCCCGATATCGTGAGTGTCTGTACACCCAATCGATTTCACTTCGAACATGTATTGGCTGCCCTCGAAGCTAATGCTTCAGTGATGTGCGAGAAACCACCAGCTATGACAGCTGATCAAGCAAGAAAGATGGCAGAGACAGCCGATAAACACGGGCAGATTTTGGCTTATGGATTCCAGCATCGTTTTTCTGACGAAGCAACAATGATCAAGAATCATCTTGATGTTCTCGGGGATATTTATTACGTCGAAGCGAATGCGCTTCGTCGGTCTGGTGTTCCAGGCTGGGGAACGTTTATCGACAAAGAACTTCAAGGAGGCGGGCCTTTGATCGATTATGGCATTCACATGCTTGATGCAGCGATGTATATTACTGGATTTCCTAAAGTAAAAAACGTTCGGGCGTACAGCTTCCAAAAAATTGGTACGAAAAAAAATTCAGGGAAATTCGGGAAATGGGATCCAAGCAAATTCAAAGTAGAAGATGCAATTTTTGGCACACTGGAATTAGAAAACGGCAAGATCATCCAACTGAATACTTCGTTTGCTTTGAATATTAGAGAAGACAAACTGAATGTGGCTTTTTGTGGCGATCAGGCAGGTGCTAATCTGTATCCAGGCGAACTATTCGAAGATGTAGATGGAAAGCTGGTTTCCTTACAAAAGACCACACCAGTTAATGACCCACATGAACTAAGTATGGCTCATTTTGTGAATCGGGCGCTCGGTGACCAGACTCAGATGATTGCAGATGGCTGGCAAGGATATGTCATCCAGAATCTGGTGGAAAATTTATATCGTTCGGCAGAAACAGGAGAAGTTATTACCTTATGAAAGTAGAAGAAAAACAATTTGATTTAGAGTATATCAATAAGTATGCGAGTCAGATGACCATTGGAAATGGATTTTTTGGTATCAGAGGAAGCCAGGAGGAAGACTATCGGAATCAAGTAAGGGGAATGTTTGCAGCTGGTGTATATAACCGACCTTTAGGAGCAGAATCAGCCGAGTTAGTGAATCTTCCAGATGTCATCAGATGGGAAATAAAAATCGACGGTGAACATTTTTCTCTTGAGACGATGAAAGTTCTTGCATACGAGCGGGCACTAGATTTAGAAATGGGAGAGCTTAAACGCTATGCGCTCATTGAAACTGCTCAAGGAAAAAAAGTGGAAGTCATTACTTGTCGTGTTGCTGATCAAAATAATCTCCATCAGGCAGCCCTGAAAGTGGTCATCAAGCCGTTGACCGAAGACTGCCAAGTAGATGTGAAAACGGGTATCGATGGACAGCAAACCAATTTTGGTACACAGCAGTTGGTTGAAAAAGAACTGCGAGTATTTGGTGACGATTTGATCAGTGCATCCTACCAGACAACAGAAAGTAAAATTGATATTGGGATTGCAGCTAAATTCAATAAAGCAGGTGTATTCCAAGCAAAAAATCGCCGGATCACCGCTTCCTTTTCAGAAAAGATCAGAAAAAATACGTCCTTTACGCTGGAGAAGATCATCGTGCTCTCTACCTCTCTTCAGCAAACAGACCCATTTGAGAAAAACATTGTCCAAGCACAAAAAAGCGTTAGTTATACAGAAATTTTAGAGCAGTCGATGGCTTATTGGGCAGATTTTTGGCATCAGCATCGGATAACGATCCAAGGCGATTCTTCTTTCGATCAGTTAGCGATGGACTTCTCTGCTTACCATTTACAGATTATGACTCCTCGCAATGATCCAAGTGTCAGTGTAGGGGCGAAGGGACTAACTGGCGAAGGTTATAAAGGTCATGTTTTCTGGGATACGGAAATTTTTATCCTGCCTTTCTTTTTATACCAGTTTCCTGAAGTAGCAAGGAATTTGCTGCTATATCGTTATGATCGATTAGAAGGCGCACGGCAAAAAGCAAGAGATCATCACTATCAAGGTGCACTTTTTCCGTGGGAGAGCGCGCACACTGGTCAGGAAGAGACACCCAAATTTGCTGCATTGAATATCAAAACCGGAACAAGACAAGAAGTTGCTTCAGCTGCCGCAGAACACCATATCAGTGCAGACCTTGCTTATGCCGTTCAAGAGTATGTCCAAGCAACAGAGGATCAATCGTTTTTAGAAACCAAGGGAAAAACGCTCATTCATGAAACAGCGGCTTTTTGGCTGAGCAGAGCTGTAAAAGTCGATGATCATTTAGAGATACACAGAGTCATTGGTCCAGATGAATACACAGAATATATCGACAATAATGCATATACGAACTATCTGGCGCATTATAATGTGGCCTTAGCTGTCAAATATCAAGCTGGCGATCCGCTTTTTTTGAAAGAATGTCAAAATTTTTTAGACAAGTTATATTTGCCAGTGCCTAACAAAGAACAGCTGATTCCGCAAGATGACACGTATCTCAGCAAGCCAGTTATTGATTTGACCACTTACAAAGAACGTCCTGGCAGCCAGTCTATTTTACTTGATTATGCCCGTAGCGAAGTAAATGAACTCCAAGTCAGCAAGCAAGCAGATCTTGTTATGTTGTTATACCTATTACCTGAGTATTTTTCTCAACCAATCGTTTCTAAGAATTTGCGTTACTATGAGAACAAAACGATCCACGACTCATCGTTGAGTAAAGCGATTCACGCCATAGAGGCTTGCCGTATCCAAGAAATGGAATGGGCGTATCGTTTATTCCAAGAAGCGTGCCTGATTGATTTAGGACCAGATCCGCATTCATCAGATGACGGAATTCATGCTGCTTCATTAGGAGCACTATGGCTAGCAGTTATATTTGGTTTTTCAGGTATTACAGTAACGAATGGAACTCTTTCAGTTTCTCCAAGACTTCCTTCAGCATGGGAAAAAATTTCTTTTCCTTTTATTTGGAAAAATCACAGGTTGCTGTTCGTCTTGACAAAAAAACAAATAGTAATAAAAAAAGAGACGAAAGAAACATTACCTATTTTTGTCAATGGAGACCAATACCAGCTGGAAAAAGAACTGATCTTGGAACGGAGGGAAAAATAATGCGTATTCTGATTGCGCCAGATTCTTTCAAAGAAAGTCTGACAGCCTTAGAGGCAGCACAAGCCATTCGATCAGGTTTCCAAGAAGTTTTTGTTCAGGCTGAATATGATCTGCTACCCATAGGCGATGGAGGGGAAGGAACGGTTTCAACTTTAGCAGCCAGTTTGAGGTTGAAGCAGCAAACAGCAGTCGTTACTAATGCATTTGGCAAAAACAAAGAAATCCAGTACGCTTCAGACGGTCAAACCGCGATTTTTGAAATGGCAGAAATCGTCGGATTGAAAGATGTCCCATTAAACCAACGACAGCCACTTAGGTTATCCACGCGAGGAGTAGGAGAACTGATTCGACAATTGTTGCAACAAGGTGTTCGACACATCATCATCGGCGTTGGCGGAAGTAGTACCAACGATGGCGGCATCGGCATGGCAGAAGGCCTAGGTTATGCTTTTTACGATCAAGATAATCAAAAAGTAGAAGCACTGGGAGAAAATCTAGGTAAAATTGCTACAGTCGATAAAACGAACGTGCCTATCGAGTTGACTAAAGCCAAAATCACTGTCATTACTGATGTTACTAATCTTTTATGCGGAAAAGAAGGCGCTTCTTTTGTTTTCGGACCACAAAAAGGCTTGAAAGAAAATGAACTAGCAGTAGCTGACCAAGCCATGCATGATTTTTACATGAGATTTGCCCCTCAAGTAATCGAGGTATCGGGCAGTGGTGCTGGTGGTGGCATGGGTGCAGGACTATTAGCATTTGCTTCAGGGAAAATAGTCTCTGGCATCGACTACGTATTGGATTTGCTGGAGTTCGATAAACGGGTACAGCAAGCAGATCTCGTAATCGTAGGCGAAGGGCGTCTGGATGGACAAAGTCTAAAAGGAAAAGCGCCAGTTGGGATTGCTAGAAGAGTACCAGAGGGCGTTCCTGTGATAGCTATTTGCGGAAGTGTTGGTAAAGGAAGCGAAAAAGCAGCAGATGTTGGCATTTCGGCCGTTTTTCCGATCCTTCCTGCAGCTGTCCCTTTACAAGAAGCTTTACAGCAAGCCACTGATAATCTGCATCGTGCAGCTAAAAACATCGCATCTTTACTTCAAGTCGTTCATTTTCAAGGAGGAAATCGATGAAAATCAAAGCAGCACTATTCGATTTAGATGGCGTTCTTGTAGACACAGCTCGTTATCATTACGAAGCGTGGCTGGTTTTAGCTAACCAACTGTCCATTCCATTCACTGAGAAAGAAAACGAGCAGCTGAAAGGGATATCCAGAACCGAGTCACTGGAGCGATTGCTGTCATTTGGAAAAATGGAACAGAAATTCTCAGAAAAAGAGAAATCAGCCTTTGCTGAGCAAAAAAACAATCTATATCTTCAAGCGATTCAAAAAATGGATGAAACCTCCGTTTTGCCTGGTGCAATAGCTGTTCTTGAGTACTTGAAAAAAACAAACATCAAGATTGGATTGGGATCAGCAAGCAAAAATGCACGCCTCATTTTAGAAAAAACGAATTTGACAAGTTATTTTGATGTCATTATTGACGGCACGCAAGTATCAAAAGCAAAACCTGATCCAGAAGTTTTTCTCAAAGGAGCACAGCAATTGAATGTACCGCCAAATGCATGCTTGGTCATTGAAGATTCAGAAGCTGGCTGTCAAGCAGCTTTGGCTGGTAACATGCATGTATTGGGAATAGGTGAAAACATAAATCTTCCTTCTGCTGAATATGTGATTCCTGATTTAACCGTTTTTGATCAAGTACGTTCGTTTTGGCATTTATCAGAAGCCGTATCACGTGTATAATAGTTTCCGTTTTTTCTGTCACAAGCAAAACGTTATCCTCCTTTTGGAAATCAAGGTATGATGAGAAAAAAGGGGGATTTTATATGACAAAAAAAGCAGTTTTCGCAGGCGGATGCTTTTGGTGTATGGTCAAACCATTTGAAGAGCAGCCAGGGATCATTTCTGTGACATCCGGTTATACAGGCGGGCATGTACCAAATCCAACTTACGAACAAGTAACAACAGGCACAACAGGGCATACAGAAGCCGTAGAGATCGAATATGACCCAGAAGTTATTTCTTATGATCAGTTGGTGGAAATCTATTGGCAGCAAACCGATCCGACTGACGCGTTAGGACAGTTCGCTGATCGTGGTGATTCTTATCGACCAGTGATCTACTATAGTGATGAAGAAGAACGAAGCATTGCAGAGCGTTCAAAACAAGCATTGCAAGACAGCGGGCGATTCGATAAGCCAATCGTGACAAAAATCGAACCAAGAAGCGAATTTTATCCTGCAGAAGATTACCATCAGGATTATTACAAGAAAAACAAGCTCCATTACAATCTTTATCGAGAAGGTTCTGGACGTGCCGGTTTCATTCGTCGACATTGGGGAGGCAAGAAATAAGAAGCCGAAAAAGCTACTTTTGGAACACCGTATATCAGAGGTTGTGACAAGTCGTTTGTCACAACCTTTTTTCAATACCTAAAATGAAGGACGATCAGCAATGCACTACTCAAAAAAGGAATGAAAGGCAGCTTTTCCAACTTTTTTTTATGACAGATAAAGTAAACAGAAAAAACGGTTATTCCAAACAGGCTAGCCAGAAACAAGACCTGAAGCAACTCTTCCAGAGACAAGCCCCCACTCCAAGAAAGCACCAACAGAGTATCGCCAGCTCCGAGATAGGATTGACCATAGCGAAGGCATGCACTGCCTACGATGAACGTTAACAGCACACTTTGCCATTGGAAAACGCCGTCCTGCAACCAAAAAATCCATAAGACTGCCCAGGAGCAGAATAGCGTGTGAGAATGGACCATGAAGTAAAACAAGTCCATCAACGAAAATAGCAAAGCCGAAAGCACCCAAATGAACGTCGAAAAATTTCTTGCGGAAGAAAAAGTAAAGAACCAGGCAAAAAGACCACCACATAAGACTTCTGCCAACAAATAGTAGAAGGGCAACCGACACCGGCAATAGCGGCAGCGAAATCGTTGGACGATGATCGAGAGAATCGGAATCAATTCATACCAAGAAAGCGAACGACAGCATTTGACACAATGAGATCTAGGATAAATAATAGAGTGACCTAACGGAATCCGCTGGGCGGTTAAACATAAAAATGACCCGATACAGCAACCAATGATAAAATAAAGTAACACGCCATCTCCCCCTTTTCAAAACCAAGATACGCAAGCTTAAACTAAATTTTTGTACATACATAAAATTTGAGGTGAAAAAATGAACGTTTCAATCGGATTAGATATCGGAACCACACAAACCAAAGCAGTTGCTTTCACAGATGAAGCCCAAGAAGCAGCATCCGCTTATTTTCGCTACCCTTTGATCCAAGAAACACAAGGGATGGCAGAACAAGATCAGGAATTGATCTTTCAAGGCGTCTGCACCGTTATAAAAGAAGTAATTAAACAGTTGCCTTCAGACACGACCATTCAATTTGTCTCCTTCTCCTCTGCGATGCATAGCCTGATATTGTTGGATGAAGAGAAAACACCGTTATCTCGAATGATCACTTGGGCAGATAACCGAGCAGCGGACGAAGCAGAAAAACTGAAATATACCGTTCTTGGCAAAGAATTTTATCGGCAGACTGGGACACCGATTCATCCAATGACACCATTGAACAAAATCAAGTGGCTGCAAAACAGCCAACCTGAATTATTCAAAAAAACTGCTTATTTTGTCGGTATCAAAGACTATATCTTTTATAGATTGTTTGGCGAACTGATCAGCGACTACGGAACAGCTTCAGGAACTGGATACTTTGATATCCATGAATTCCAATGGGCAGAAGAAGTGCTTGACTACTTGGACATTCGGACAGAACAATTGCCGCAAGTATTTCCTTCCACCTATCAAGTAACAGGTCTACCGTCAGAAACAGCAGCAGAACTAGGTTTACCAAATGATATATCATTTGTTTTGGGAGGGGCAGACGGGCCGCTTTCTAATCTAGGGTTAGGTGCTTTTGGTGATACGATCGCCGCTTTGACCGTAGGAACGAGCGGAGCACTTCGTTTTATTACTACTCAGCCTCAGTTCCATCCAGAAATGGAGACGTTTTGTTATGTTCTGGATCAGAAACATTGGGTAGTGGGAGGAGCGACTAGCAATGGAGCTGGCATCTTTGATTGGGCAGGGCATACATTTTTACAGGAAGTCGTTCAATCTGCTAAAGAAAAAGGTGAAAATCCATATGATGCACTGCTTTCGGCTATCGCTTTTGTGCCAGCGGGTGCCAATGGTCTGATTTTTCATCCCTATTTGCTTGGCGAGCGAGCACCGCTTTGGGACGCAGATGCGTTTGGCAGTTTTATCGGCTTACAGCGGCAACATACAGAAAAAGAAATGATGAAGGCGATTCTAGAAGGAATCTGTCTCAACCTTTATCGGATTTTAAAAGGAGTTTGCCAAGAAAATCAGCTCACAGAGATCCGTGCTACAGGCGGGTTTGCTCAATCTCCGATTTTTCGTCAGATGATGGCTGATGTACTGGGTTACCCGCTTGTTTTCCCTACTGTCACAGAAGCATCCGCATTAGGAGCTGTGATTTTAGGCTGGCGAAGCATCGGAAAGATTCAAAGTATCAGTGAAGCACAGGAATTGATAGAATTGAAAGAGCAAGTCGGAGTACAAGAAAACGATCATAAAAAATATCAGAAAATCTATCCATTATTTGTTTCGACACAAAAGCATTTAGCACAGACTTATCAGCAATTTGCTCAACTGCGAGAAGAATTAGCTGATTCTGAAAAATGATTGGCTTTACGGATAAAAAAGCGAAATGAAAATCGTTCTCAGGTAAAGGATTTTGTTGTACTTTTCATTGAAAGTCTACTATTATTTTAAGTGTAAGAAAATGTTAGGAGGCAAGAAAGATGAAATTCCAACAAACCAAAGAAGTATTAAATCAATTAGTTGCAGATCTAAGCCAAATGTCTGTTGTTGTTCACCAAACACATTGGTACATGAGAGGTCCAGGTTTCCTTACATTGCACCCAATGATGGATGAGTTCATGGATGATTTGAACGCTCAGTTAGATGAAGTATCCGAACGCTTGATCACATTAGACGGTTCTCCTTATTCTACATTGCGTGAATTTGCAGATAACACGAAAATCCCTGATGAAGTAGGACGTTGGGACCGCACGATTCCTGAACGTTTGGAAACACTTGTTGCAGGCTACCGCTATCTAGCAGATCTTTACCAAAAAGGAATCGAAGTTTCTGGAGAAGAAGGCGACGATCCAACACAAGATATCTTTATCGAATTCAAAACAGCTACAGAAAAACGTATCTGGATGATCCAAGCTCATCTAGGCAAGGCGCCAGAGATCGACGCGTAAAAACTGTTGTTGAACTTGACCGAAAAAT
>NZ_BJLL01000029.1:0-30672 GCF_007996925.1 Enterococcus sp. NBRC 3427
GGAGTCGCTTCTGCTTCCGCCGTTTATATGTGTTTAGAGCGTGAGACAAAAGTAAAGAACACTTTTGTCTCACGCTCCTTTTGTTTTATTTACTTCTACTTTCGTACATAATGTAATTCGATAAATTCACCGAATCGTGTCGTATCTAGCAATTCAAAACGTGCTTCATAGGTTCCTTTTTGGAATAAAGGGATTCCGTCCCCTAATAATACAGGGGCAATCTGGATATACCATTCATCAATCATTTGATGTTCTACTAACGGTTTGATTAATCGACCTCCACCCACGACCCAGATATCTTTTCCTTCTGTCCTTTGTAGATTTTTTAGAAAAGCAATAGGCTCTTCGTGTACGACCTCAGCATCTGGCAATTGTAATTGTACGTTAGTGGAAAAAACGAAATTCTTTTTCTCTGGATAAATTGCTTCGGTTTCCAAATATTTTTTTGCTTCCTGATAAGTTTTCCTGCCCATGATGGTCGTATCGATTGTTTCATAAAAAGCTTCATAAGTGGTTTGCTCACCTGTCGGAGTGTCAAAAAGCCATTGAAGATCATCCGTTTTCGTTGCCAAATAACCATCTAAACTTACAGCGCCATAAAATATGATTTTTCGCATGCTTTATTCGCCCTTTCTTTATTTTCTGCCAATACGTACGACCTCTTCTTTACGGAAACAACTGTCAAGGTGACCATTGATGATCCCGACTGCTTCTAAAAAAGCATAGATTGTCGTACTGCCAATAAATTTAAATCCTCTTTTCTTTAGATCTTTTGCTAATTCATCTGAAAGAGGACTTGTTGTCAGGACTTCTTCTTGTGAATGATAAGAGGAATCAACGATTTTTCCATTAGAAAACGACCAAAGATACTCAGAAAAACTGCCGATTTCTTCTTGAATCTTCAAGACTGCTTTAGCGTTTTGGACAGCTGCTTCGATTTTTCTGCGATTCCGAATAATTCCTTTGTTTTCCATTAGTTCGCTCATTTTTGTTTCTCCATAATTTGCGACTTTTTGGATATCGAATTGATCATACGCTTCATCGAATGCGTCACTTTTATTTAAAATCGTCTGCCAACTCAATCCTGCCTGATTGATGTCGAGCATCAATTTTCGGAACAGCTTTTGGTCATCATATTCAGGAACACCCCAGACAGTATCATGATATTGCCGCATACTTTCTGTTTGTTCACTCCACGGACATCTCATTTGTGCCACCTCTTCGTTTAGAGTAATTGTATCAGTAAAGAATAAAAATTGCTGATAGAAAAGCTCCGGCAGTAGACATTTTCAGTCTGTACCGAAGCTGTTTTTTCCATCTTATTTCCGTTTTTTCTTTTTCTTCTTATTTTTCTTGATCATTCGATTCATCGCCATTTTGCCTAGTTTTCCTTTGACGCCTGAACCAAACATTTGGTCCATACCTGGGATGTTCATATCCCCTTTGGACATTTGTTGCATCATTTTTCTTGATTCCTTGAATTGTTTGATCATTCGGTTTACTTCAACCACACTGTTTCCAGAACCGGCAGCAATTCGGCGGCGACGGCTTGGATTCAACAGATCAGGATTTGCTCTTTCTGCTGGTGTCATAGAATAAACCATCGCTTTTTTGCGTTCAACGTCTTTTGGATCTACCTTGACGTTTTCGATTCCAGGGACTTGATTCATTCCTGGGATCATTTTGATTAGATCTTCCAATGGGCCCATCCCCATCACTTGATCGAGTTGTTCAATAAAGTCATTGAAATCAAATGAGTTTTCTCGCATCTTCTGTGCAAGTTCTTCCGCTTTTTTCTCATCATAGTCTTGCTGCGCTTTTTCGATCAGTGTCAGCATATCCCCCATACCAAGGATACGGCTAGCCATACGATCTGGGTGGAATACTTCTAAGTCAGTCAATTTTTCACCAGAACCGATGAATTTGATTGGTGCACCTGTCACTGAGCGGATCGATAGTGCCGCCCCGCCTCGAGTATCCCCATCAAGTTTAGTGATGACGACTCCAGTAATACCCAATTGCTGATTGAAGCTGTCAGCTACATTGACGGCATCTTGACCAGTCATGGCATCGACAACCAGCAAGATCTCATTTGGTTGAGTCAATTCTTTGATTTGTTTCAACTCATCCATCAATGTTTCATCGATGTGCAGACGTCCTGCCGTATCGATCAATACATAGTCGTTTTTCTTTTCTCTTGCTAACTCCATCCCTTGACGAACGATTTCTACCGGGCTGACTTCTGTTCCCATGTCAAATACAGGAACATCTAGCTGTTGACCTAATACTTTCAATTGGTCGATCGCTGCTGGTCGATATACGTCCCCTGCGATTAGGAGCGGACGAGCATTTTCATTTTTCTTTAAATAATTCGCTAACTTACCGGTAAAAGTTGTTTTACCTGCCCCTTGTAGACCAGCCATCATGATAACAGTTGGTATTTTTGGTGATTTATTTAACTCTGCTGTTTCAGAACCAAGTGTAATCGTTAATTCTTCATCAACGATTTTTACGATTTGTTGTGCAGGTGATAAACTTTCCAGCACTTCTGCCCCTACCGCACGTTCGCGTACGCGTTTAGTAAAGTCTTTGACTACTTGCAAGTTAACATCGGCTTCTAGTAAGGCAAGGCGGATTTCCCGCATCATTTCTTTTACGTCAGCTTCTGATACTTTTCCTTTTTTTCTTAGTTTTCCCATCGCCTGCTGGAGACGTTCAGTTAAGCTTTCAAATGCCATATTTTCTTCATTCCTTTTATTTATTCTTCGATTGCTTGAATTTGTTGTACATATTCAAGCAGTTTTTTATCTTCCGGATACTTATCTGTAATATATGCGGTCATCTTTTCCAATATCTGTTCTCGAACAATATAATCAGAGAAGAGATGGAGTTTTTTTTCATAATCCTCCAAGATCTTGCTTGTCCGCTTGATATTGTCATATACTGCTTGACGACTTACTTCGTATTCTTCCGCGATCTCACCTAATGAAAAATCATCTGCATAATATAACTCCATGTAGTTCATTTGTTTTTCTGTCAATAAGGTCGAATAAAATTCAAAGAGCGCGTTCATTCGATTGGTCTTTTCGATTTCCATTCTGCTCACCTCTAGTTTTCAGCCATTCTTCATCAGAGAGCACAGTCATTTTTTGCTGAATAAAATAAGCAGTGGCCACTCCGGCGCCATTTTTTGTTATTCCGGAAAAGCTTCCATCATAAATCGAATGGGTTCCGCATGAAGGGCTTTTTTCCTTCATAATGACTAGATCAATGTGCTTTTCCTGCAACTTTTGATATGCTTTGATCGCGCCGTTTTTGTACGCTTCCGTTACATCTTCGCCGCTTGTCGTCCATACTTTTGCTTGATCTTTCCACACATCGAACCCATTTCCACCAATGATTTCAGCAGGATCTCTAGGGATAGGCAATCCGCCGATTACTTCTGGACAGACCATGACAGCTTCGCCAGTTTCAACTAGTTCCATCAATTCTGGTACTTCTTTTTTCTGTCCATCATAGCGACAGGCTAGACCGCCTAAACATGCACTGATTCCAATCATTGACTGCTCTTCCTTTCTATTCAGCAAAGTGTCTTCCTATTATACCATTTATTTCTTTTGTAAAATAGCCCCTTGTACTGATTCTATGCTAAAATATAAACAGAATGAAACCTATTTAAAGGAGATTTGAATGAAAAAAATACTAGTTGTTGATGATGAACCTTCTATTGTGACGCTCTTGACGTTCAATTTGGAAAAAGAAGGCTATAAGGTAACCAGTGCCGCAGATGGAGGCGAAGGATTAGAATTAGCATTAGAACAATCATTTGATTTCATCATTTTAGATGTGATGCTTCCAACGATGGATGGCATGGAGATTACTCAGCGGCTGCGTCAAGAAAAAAATGAAACACCGATTTTGATGCTGACGGCTAAAGATGATCAGGTGGATCGGATCATTGGTCTGGAGATAGGTGCTGACGACTATTTGACCAAACCATTTAGTCCACGTGAAGTATTAGCCCGTATGAAAGCCATATTCAGACGGATCGAACCTCGTAAGCAATCAAAAGATGAAGCTGAGCCTGAATATCTATCGATTGGACAAATCACTGCTGATTTGACCAATTATCAAGTCACCGTAGACGATCATCTGATTGAACTCACACCGAAAGAATTTGAATTACTCGTTTATTTCATGAAACGAAAAGACCGTGTGATCGATCGCGACACATTGCTAGACCGCATTTGGAATTTTGACTTCGCAGGACAAAGCCGAATCGTAGATGTACACGTTAGTCATTTGCGAGAAAAAATCGAGCGAGATCCAAAACATCCAAAGTACTTGGTGACTGTTAGGGGATTTGGCTATAAGTTTCAGGAACCAAAACGATGAAATGGAAAAAAGTTTATGAACGTCTCTTCTTTCTTATTCTTTTGATCAGTTTGTTTTTTGGTGGTTGGCAATTGATCTCCCATTATTTCCAACAACAGATCGTCGAACAGCAAGAAAGCTACCTGACAAAAAAAGCACAACTACTGATCCGGCAATTAGATGTTGAAAACCTCCAAGCAGCGCAAAACAAAACTGCTTTGGAAGAATTCGTCCATCAGTCGAACGAACGAATCACTTTAATGGATGCTACTGGAAAAATCTTATTTGACACAAACAATGAAACATTGAATGAACAGCGAAGTTCTCGTCCAGAAATAAAAGCTGTATTGAATGGTGGAAACCTAGGTAGCGCTTTGCGTAAAAGTACTACTTTGAATGAGGATCTTTTATACGTCGCATTACCAGTCAAAAAAAGAGGCCAGTTAGAAGCCATTTTACGTATCGCAGAACCGACAAGCGGATTTTTACCGAGAACGGAAAGTTTTCGCCGTTGGGTCTTTTTCTTCTTTCTGTCTTTCTTCCTTGTTCTTGCAGGAATGATCTATTACCTGATCTACCAAAAAAATCAGCCTTTGAAAACTGTCCTGCCTGTTCTTAGAAAAATGGTACAAAATCCAAACCAAGCAGAAGTAATCATGCAGACACCTGACCAATGGGAGGAATTGTATCAAACAATCAATGCGCTGAGCGAACAAATGAGTAAGATGTATCGAGCGTATACTACAACAGAAGAACAATTGTACACATTATTAAATGAACTGATGATAGGCGTATTCCTGATTGATGATGCTGATTCTCGTTTGCTACTGCTTAATCCAAAGATGCAGTTGCATTTAAACGTGACAAGCTATGAACCTGAACAACGGTACACAGAAGTCATCCAAGAGCCAAAACTCATTCAGCTGATTCACCAAGTGACTCCTGAGCATCCGCTGATCCATCAGGAGATCACCATCACTGAAGGACGACAGACATTAGACTTGAGTTTGCGCTACTTTACTAATTCAGAAGGTACCGGACAGATTCTAGGGGTGGCGTATGACTTAACGAAAGTGCGACGTTTAGAAAAGCTACAAAAGGATTTCGTTGGCAACGTCTCTCACGAATTAAAAACTCCTGTGACTTCACTGATTGGTTTTACCGAGACTTTACTGGATGGTGCAAAAGAGGACCCGCAAACTCTGACTTCTTTTCTTGAGATCATGCAAAAAGATGCGATTCGGTTAGATAAATTGATTCGGGAAATCATCCAGCTGTCAAAAGACGGTGAGAATTCTTACGAGATCCAGACGATTTATACAGAACCTTATTTCCAGCAAATCGTTCAAAATTATCAGCCAATCATCGAAAAGAAACGGTTGACGATTCGATTGATTGGAAAGAACGAACCATTTACTACTAAAACAGATATCCTTTATCCAATCCTCAAAAATCTGATTGAAAATGCTGTCCAATACTCAAAAAACGACAGCGAGATCATTATCCGTTATCAGGCAACAGATGAATTATCGTTTTCTGTCCAAGACTTTGGTATAGGTATCGACATTGAGGATCAGGAACGAATCTTTGAGCGTTTTTACCGCGTAGACAAGGCGCGAAGCCGACATTCAGGCGGGACCGGACTAGGGTTAGCGATTGTAAAAGACTACGTGCAACTCCTTCATGGTACGATTACTGTAGACAGTCATCTTGGAACAGGTTCGACTTTCACCGTTACCATTCCGAAAATGTAAAAAAGAGCAACTGCTCGTGCGTTTTAAAGTTGGATGACTCATCCTGCTTCGAAAGATACACGAGCGGTTGTTCTTTTTTACTCTTTTTTAAGACGATTTTCTTCAATTTTCTCGTTTAAATATCGATAGAAATTTTTTAACTACGCGACTAAACGGCTTTGGCTCTTTTTCATTTTTACGTTCAAACAAATATTCTACCAATGTAGTCAAATGCCTAAAAATCGAATCTGCCGAGAAAAATAGAATGCTCAACAGCAAAAGCGATACAGCTGAGATACCGGTGATTGAAAACAGTTTATGCAAAAAAACGACCGAAAAAAAGATACCGCTAGCACAGAAAAGAATGATCTGACTTCTGAATTTATTCAGAGGTGAACAGATTTTATAGAGAACGAGGAATCCTACTGCGATCAAAAGCATAGTAGATGCTGTAGAAACATCTGTTTTATTTAGATTCAAAGTCACCCCGCAGATTACCAACGCACCGACTACGATCATATCTGTTAGTCCACCTGGCACAGCCTTTTCCATCACATTCATGATGAATTTCCCTCTGATTCGCTTTTTGTTTTCTTCTAGAGCAAGCAAGAAAGATGGGAGTCCGATCGTAAACAAACTAATCAATGTAATCTGTGATGGTTCTAAAGGATAGGTCAAAGCAAAGATGACTGAAAACAGCGAAAGCAAAAAGGAGAAAATATTCTTCACTAAAAACAAGCTGGCTGATCGCTCAATATTGTTCACGACGCGCCGTCCTTCTGCAACAACTTCCGGCATGCGTGAAAAGTCAGAATCAAGCAAGACCACTTGTGAGGCCTGCATGGCGGCTTCATTGCCAGAAGCCATCGCTATACTGCAATCTGCTTCTTTCATGGCTAGAATGTCATTCACGCCATCACCTGTCATAGCTACTGTATTGTTACGCTTTAGCAATTGAACGAAGATTTTCTTTTGTTCTGGCTTGACGCGTCCAAAAACTGTATATTTTTCGACAGCTGCTTCATATTCTTCTTCTGATAATTTAGACGCATCAACGTACTGATCAGCATGTGAAATCCCTGCTTGGACAGCTACATTAGATACAGTGAGCGGATTATCTCCAGAAATCACTTTGATGGCTACTTGCTGTTTTTTGAAGTAATCGAATGTGGCTCTTGCTTCTTTTCTGATAGGATTAGCAATCAGAATATAGCCTAATGGTGTGACTGCTTCCGTTAATACTGGTTCTTCAAGAATCCCATCGTACACACCAAAGACCAACACGCGATAGCCTTTTTCAGCGAAAGAAACAAACTCTTCCGCATATTCCGGCAACTGATCTCGCAAAACCATTTCGGGTGCTCCTAAAACATATACCTTGTCTTCCAACGCTACACTGCTGAATTTTTGGACAGATGAAAAAGGAATGACCTGGTGATAGGATTGATCAGTGGTTTTTGTAAAGTATTCTTTGACAGCTTCCATTGTTGCATTATCTCCTGCCATCGCTTTTGCATAGTCAGCAATGCGCTCTTCCAGTTGATCTGATTGGTTGATTATTTCTTGTTTTTTAGAGACAATCACTTTTTGGACAGACATTTTGTTTTCTGTGATCGTTCCTGTTTTATCTACACAAAGGACATTTACTCTTGCCAATGTCTCAATGCTTTTCATATTGTGTAAAAGAACTCTTTGCTTTGCTAGTTTAGTCGCACTTAATGCTAATGCAATCGTCGTTAGCAAGTACAGTCCTTCAGGTATCATACCGATCAATGCTGCTTCCATTGCGACGACACTTTCTTTCATCGTGTTTCCATTAAAAAAGTAACTTTGAGAAAAAAGCAGAATACCGATAGGAATAATGATGATCCCAATCCATTTGATCAATTGATTAAGAGAAGCAATCATCTCCGACTGTTCTCCTTCTCCCATTGTCTTGGCTTTGACTGTCAATTGGGAAATATACGAATCCGCTCCGACTTTGTCTAATCGGGCGTAAGCTTTTCCGGAAACAACGAAACTGCCGGACATCAATGAATCACCTATTTCTTTGGTTATCTCATCTGCTTCACCTGTTAATAAAGCCTCGTTGACTTGTAGTTTTCCTTCCACGACCTCTGCATCTGCTGGAATCTGATGTCCAGTCTCTAGAATAACAATGTCATCTAATACAAGGTTTTCTATATCTACTGTTTGTTCTATCCCCTCTCTTATGACATTGACTTTTGCTGTATTCAACACATTCAATTCATCCAAGATTTTTTTGGATCGAATTTCCTGAAAGATAGCGATTCCTGTATTGGCTATGATAACTGGTAAAAAGGTCAAGTTTTTATAAGATTCTACTAGGCAAAGCAAAATGGCTAAGATAAGAAAGATCAAATTGAAATACGTAAAAATATTTTCCAATATAATTTGTTGGTTTGTTTTGAATGTGGGATCGACTGAATCGTTTGTTGCACCTTTTTCTATTCGTTCCTTGACTTGTTCTGCTGTCAAACCTTCTTTATACGAGGGAAAAAGACGGATAACTTTGTCAGATGATTTTTGTGTTCTTTTCTTTTTTTTACTTCGATTTGTCCATTTATTCTTCATGTGGCTACCTCGATCAATTTCGTTTTCTGGATATTTACAAACTTCTCCTATCCAGTATAGAACAGATATGAAAAGTGTTCCTCATATTAAGCTTGCATACACCTTTCATTCCTGTCATATAGCAAAAAAAGAGCGACGACATAGAACTGTCGTCGCTCTTTTTCTCAATTAAAGGAAAAATCTATATGCGGAGAAACATAGTTGATTTTTCCTTGATAGTCACGATAACTGTAGGATATTTATCTGCTAGTTATTTGATATTTCCTTCGTGGTCACGTTCTACTTCCATCATTGTGATTGGTAAATAACCCAATTCTTTGACAGGTCCTTCTTGGATTTCTTCCGTCATCATGTAGTCTAAGAATTTTTGGACTTCAGGGGAAGGTTTTCCGTTCGTGTACATATGTTCATAGGACCAGATTTTCCAGCTGTTATCTGCTACATTCTCTTCTTTTGGTTCTACACCGTCGATACTTAGTGCTTGTGTGGAATCATCGAGATATGAGAAGGCTAAATAGCTGATTGCTCCTGGTGTTTGACTTACCAACTGCCGAACAGTTCCTGATGAGTCTTGTTCTTGGGACTGTATAGGTGTGGCACCATCTAATCCCCATTTTTCAAATGTCGCACGGGTACCGCTGCCGTTTGCACGGTTCACAACGTTGATCTTTTGATCTTTCCCGCCAACTTCATTCCAATTAGTGATTTTTCCTGTAAAGATATCAATCAATTCCTGTTTTGTGATATCTTTGACACCTGTATCTTTGTTGACGATTGGTGCCATCCCGACCACTGCTACTTTATGATCCACTAGTTTAGAGGCATCGATCCCGTCTCTTTCTTCTGCAAATACATCAGAGTTTCCGATAGTAACTGCTCCAGCTTCGACTTGGCTCAACCCAGTTCCGCTTCCTCCTCCTTGTACAGAGATTTGATAATTCGGATTTTCTTGTACAAAGCTTTCTTGCGCTGCATCGACCAAAGGCTGTAATGCTGTCGAACCTACCGCAACGATTTTTACTTGTTCATTTGAGTCACTTGAATTATTTTGTGTGGCAGAGCCATCTGTATTTCCTGATCCTGAGCCGCATCCGGCTAAAAGAATTCCCATCATACCTAGAGTAAACAATACTTTTTTCATTTTATTGCTCCTTTCTTATTTACAACTAAAGTTTATCAGTCGACTGTAAATCCCTCGTATGGTTGCTGTAAAAATATAGTTAAGTTATGTAAAAATCATGTAAACGTTTTTCGGATTCTTTACACGATAATAAAAAAAGCATATGAGAAACAGGCGTTTTCCGCCGCTCATATGCTTGTTACCGATGATCCACCATCAACGGTTATTTTTTATAGATACAGATCGTTCACTTTTTATCCGGATCTCTGTCCAGAAGTAAAAGAATGTCGCAAGAATAAATGAGACAATGACTAAATAGAAACACGGTTTAATGGTCAAGAAATACATGGAAGGATACGCTGAATCCTTCAGTCCGCTCTCGCTCAAACCATTAGGGCCGATGATCATACGAGGCAACAAGGAAAACATAGATGTGAATATGAGTAAACAAGAAAAATAAAGCAGCTGCCAATTATAATGATTAATCAGAGATTTTGGCAGTAATAGACCTACACTTATCACTAAGTAAAAAACAGTCAAAGCTGGAAAATTTCTAGAAACCACAAATCCACTTCCTTGGATCAGCCCTAATATCTCTGCACCTTGCACAACAGCATTTACCCATGTAAAAGGTAGCAAAACGATAGGAAAAAACCAAAAAAATAAATAAAGCCGATCGATTACTGCTTTTCTTCTCATCAATGTTCCCCCAAACCAATTTTTCTTTCATCATACTATACAATTTTCTATCTAAAAAAATTAGGGGGAAAAACTTTTTTTTTAGAGATAATGGCATGAGAGTTTATTCATTTAATCTAGAAATAATGAAAAAGTAATTGATTATTATATGATTCAATTTACAATAAAACTAACAAAATAATAACACTTGTTAGGTGGTGACAAAATATGATAAAAACGTGTTGGAAGAATCTTCCATTGCTTTTATCTTTTGTTCCTTATGTGCATTTCGCTTTACTGCTTGATTTCTATTATCATTCTGTAAGCGGATTCATCACATTGATATTTTTATCTCTTTTTGCTGGATATTATTTCCAAAAAAGCAGGCGTATTTTATCTTTATTTATCGCCAATATTATATCTACTGTCACTTCCTATTTATTTTGCGTCAATTTTGCTGAATGGCGGTACTTTTATCATCCTTTAAAACCGACCCAACTGATTTTGATTCTAGCTGGCATTTACTTAGTTCCACAAATCCTTGGGTCATTATGGGCGGTAGCCTTATCTTATAAAAAAGCACGGCATCCCTAAAAAAACAAACCCTATATGTACAAAGAGAAGCTGTTTTTCTTCTTTTTGTACATATAGGGTTTTCTTATAATTCATGTAGAAAAATTTTCTTGATAATGATCTTATCCATCAATTGGGATTGACTGTTTTGCTCCCCTATGATTTCAGCGATGATGGTCCGATTTTGCGGTTTTCTTCTTAGCTGGTAATTGATTTTCCCGGTTTTCATCAATTCGCTGAGCATATCCACGACCCCGCCAAATCCGGTTTTTTTCGTAATAAAACCAAGTGCGACCATTCGTTCATCTAGATTTTTTGCTGTAATCGTCACACCAGTAATAAGCGAGTGCTGTAATGTTTGAGCCAACTCTTCCATCCCTTCAGCATTGGATACGACGGAAGCTGTTTTATTGACAGATTCTTCGTGTATTTCTTTTTCCTTTGGTTCTTTCAGTTCCTCTTTCACTGTTTGACGAAGGACATCTAGTTCTTGCAAGAGCGTTTCGTATTGTTCTTGGGTCAGCATTACACCAGCTACTTTTTCCCGATTAAATATATATACGCCAGTTCCCGCGTCTCGCGCTTGAGCAAATACATCCATCGGCGATCGTTTTACTTCTGTGATCGAAGATGTGGGAACTTCTAATTTCTTTAATTCCAATGGATTTCCTCCTTTACTAATCGCTTTTTATTATAGCATAGACTGATTTGTTTTGATCTTTTTTCCAAAGGTTTTATCGGTTTTTCCCTAACCAGTAATTGATATCTGTAAGAAGTCTTTCGATACCAAATGAAGGATGGTACAGATACGTTTTTTGATCTTCGTTATGGTCTAATGGAAAAAAATGATCCGTAATCACTAGATCTGCATAACGAGGTGGTTTATTTCGAGTGCAGACATGGATTGAAATCCGTTTTCGATGTCTTAGCGTTTTGTTCAGTACCCCGGCAAGTCTTCTTGCTTCCTGATGTTTATAACGAAAAAAAAAGACGATTTTCACTTCAGGAGGATGGACATCTAAATAGCCCCGTTCTTGGAGTGTCTTAAGTAAAAGCATTCCCCACTCAACTGCGGGGTGTGCAAGTGCTTGTTGGATTGCTAGACGAAATTGATACAGTTTATCTTTGGAATTGGGAAACTTTTCTAATGTTTCCTGATAATAACGAACTTCTTCTTCCACCAATCGATCATGGATACCAATCACATAACGAAGCCATTCTTGGTAAAGTACTTTTGTCAGTTTTGATTTATTTCCATTTTCAAACTCACTATTCAGCCAAAACAGCGAATCAAGCTTTTCAGTTACGATCGTCAATTTCCGATAGTCTTGTGTCTCTTCTATCCGTTCCCACCGTTTTTCAGTAATCTGATTACAGCTCAAGCGCAAGATCGCTAGATAATTTTTTTCTTTTATTGGCAAAATCTGCTCTTCTCTAAAAAGTAATTCTGGAAACAACTCAAAGAAAAGGGTTCGACTGTCTCCTAAAATCTCGATTTCTGCTGGATCCTTTCGTTGCTTCAATAATTGGATGAACATCTCTGAAAAGGACTGCTCTCCATCGTCTGCAAAAAAATGGGGGAAATCTTTCAAGAAACAAAATAGCAGGTACCGTATTTTTCTTTCTGAACCAAAGATCTGCGCTTTTTTATAAGAAAACGAAAGGTGATACTCACCAAACCATTTTCTCAACCGCTCTTGTGTAGAACGATCATACTCCTGCTCATAAGGTTCATTCAACAGCAGATTTTTCAGTAGACAAAAAGGTGGTGATTGAATCAGAAAAACAAAAAGGAGGTAAGGTTCGCTATATCCTTGATCATAAACTAACTGAACGGTTTTCTTATGAAGAATCAGCTGGATTGGACAGTCGCTTTCTGCCAAACGTTTTAGATGCCGATCAACTGTTTTGACATCGATTTTCAGTTCTTCAGCTAGATCCGTTTTTCGCCAGATCAGATCTTTCATTAGGTTGATTAGTGAAAATAAATTCTGTGCATTTTTTGATAATAGTT
This sequence comes from Enterococcus sp. NBRC 3427, assembly GCF_007996925.1. Lineage (NCBI taxonomy): Bacteria > Bacillati > Bacillota > Bacilli > Lactobacillales > Enterococcaceae > Enterococcus > Enterococcus sp. NBRC 3427. The sequence goes on from NZ_BJLL01000029.1 coordinate 13,088, forward strand.
TTTGCCATCTCATTGATCATCTCTCACCTAGTTTCTAAACATATTGTTTGATCAGAAAGGGCTCTTTTCTAAAAAGATAAAAAGTCCCTTTCTATTTACTTAATTACGCAAATTTCTCTCATTATTTTTTATTTTACTTAATTTAATTGTATTCTCATTTTAAAACGAATGTACTTTAAAAAAACATAATAAAATCACTTTGCTTGTAGGATGTATCCCCTTCCATTACAATTAAAATAAATAGTGATTTCATGAGAAGGTGATGTGGAAATGGAAGCTAAAATCGAAGAATCCAAACAAAAAATCGATCAGTTGATACAAGAATTAGAAAAAGCGGTCATCGGTAAACGTTCCACTATCCAATTGATGATCGTTGCCCTGCTAGCAGGTGGTCATGTCTTGTTCGAAGATATTCCCGGTGTAGGTAAAACATTACTAGTCAAAGCACTAGCAAAGGCTGTGCAAGGAACCTTTAGCAGAGTCCAATGCACACCCGATCTTCTTCCTAGTGATATTTTGGGCTTTTCCGTCTATAACTCACAATCAAAAGAGTTTGAATTTCGTCCGGGACCAATCTTTACAACGATCTTGTTAGCAGATGAAATCAATCGTACGACTCCTCGCACTCAGTCAGCACTTTTAGAAGCAATGGCAGAGAATCATGCAACGATCGACAACAATACATACCCCCTAGACAATCATTTTTTTGTCTTAGCTACACAAAATCCAATCGAGTATGAAGGAACATATCCTTTGCCGGAAGCACAGCTCGATCGTTTTTTATTCCGACTACAAATTGGTTATCCTTCTTTTGACGACGAACTTCTGCTACTTTTGGATAAATTTGAAAAAGTGTTGGATAATTTGAAGGTAGTCTTGAACAGTCATGAAATAGAAGAAATAAAAACAAGTGTGGCGAATGTCTTTGTCAGTCCAGAAGTGGCATCTTATGCCTTGCAGTTAGTATCCGCAACAAGAACCCACTCTGCTATCCAGCTTGGTATCAGTCCACGAGGAAGCCTTGCCTTTATTCAGGCAGCAAAAGCCTATGCATTGATCCATGGGAGAAATTACGTAACGCCCAAAGATTTGCAGGATTTAGTTCCTTTCGTTTTTTCCCACCGCCTGATTTTTTACGATCGTTCATTGAAGGAAGACGAAAAGACACAAATGATCCGTGCCCTTGTTGCACAAATCCCAATTCCCGTGAGGTAGATAATGGAAAAAGCCAAAGATTATTTCATTAATTTTGTGTTATTTCTGATATATTTCGTCATTGTCTTTTTTGCTCTTGTATTCAACAATTCTTTAGGGTGGTTCTTATTGGCCTTTTTTACTCTTTATGTATCATGGAGTGTGTTTTCATTAAGCACCTTTCTAAAGAAACTTTCTGTTACTTGCACAGTCCAGCCAGTCGTTTATCGTAAAAAAAGTATACAGGTTATTTTTTCTATAGCCAAAAAGAGAGCTTTTTCTTTCCCTCTCCCTCGTTTACAGATCGTCTTTCCAGAGATCTTTGCAGAAAAAAAACAAGAAATATTGATCCTTACAAATAAACCGCAAGAAGTCCAAGTACTTTGGCAACCAAAAGAGAGAGGGTTCCATGAAGCATTAACCGTCATTTTTACAGCCTATGATAGTCTAGGACTTTTTAGAAAAAGGACAAGAAGGGAGCTTTCTTTTCCTGTGACTGTTCTTCCTGCTTTTCATAAGACTCAAGCAGAAACATTGCAGAGAGTTCTGGAAAAAAAACAACAGCTGAACGCGTATCAAAAAGGTCTTGATTTTCGAGAACATCGCTCTTATCGCCCCGGCGATTCTTTTAACCGAATCGATTGGAAATTGTCTGCTCATAGTCAAGAGTGGTTATACCGCGAATACGAGTATCAAGAAGAAGAATATTCTCCGCTTCTTTGCTTTTGGGGTTCACCTAGCTTGAAATTTGACCATCTGCTAGATTTGTATTTTTCTTTATGGCATCTGAGAAAAGAAAAGCAGCCAGAACTTCTGATATTAGGCGACCGTATCTTTCATGGCAAAGATCCTGGATATACCTATTTTGCTTCTTTGAACGCTGGAGATGAGAAAACTTTTTTGGCACACTTGAAAAAACAGGCAAAAAAACAAATCGTCCTCTTTATTCCTGCGCATTCTCCTGAAGTCTCAGAAGCTGTCGAAACATTGTCGAAAGATCGAACGGTCTATCTTGTTTATTTCGCAGAAAAACAAATCATGATCCAAGAAAAAGACAAGGTATGTTCACTGCCAGGAGGTGAATGGATTGACGATTAAATGGGAAAAATACCTGCGTGGCGTTTACTCCTTTATGATGCTAAGTGTAGGTGCTCCGATATTTGTAGCAGCTAATCAATTGCAAAACAGCTACCCTCTTATCCTAACTATTGGTATCCTATGTCTTATTGTCTGCTGTATTCCTAAAAAATGGGTACGATTGCTGCTTTCTTTGCCAGTAATGATTGGCTGCTTGTTTACCTATTTTCCTTCAAAGATATTTTCTTTATTATGGGTCTTACAGTTTTTTTCGTCAGTTACAGAGGAATTCTTCCATCTATCCCAAGGTAAACTTCATTATTTACCAGAAAAGACAGCTTTTTTTCTTATATTGTTGTTGATCTATTTATTTATTACTTTGACCGTGGATTACGACTATTGGTATGCACCCTTTCTTGCGTTGATGGGTTACTTCATGATGCTTACCGTTTTTCGGGAAAAAGAACTATTGTACGAAATGATTGCGGTAGTAGCTGTTTTATGCGTATATTTGGCAGCAAGGCAATTTTTCTCCATCCGATTGTTGTAGGGAAACGCTCGATTCCAGTCGTTTACTACGATCCTGCTTATTTGTTTGTTCACTTTCAGCGCCATCTTGCCTTTATATCTCCCAAAAGTGCACCAATCTCTCGAGGAAACGAGTGAACCGATCCGAGAATATCTTAATGATGAAGGGCTTTATGACACACTCCATGAGTACCAATTAACCGGAAGTGCCAGAACGGGTTTCAGTGAAAATGATGAACAACTTGGTGGTCCATTGTATGATAATGGTGAAGTTGTTTTTACAGCGAACCAGAAAGTAAACGGCTATTGGAAGATAGAAAATAAGAATCATTACACCGGTTCTGGATGGGTAGAAGATCCGGATGCACCCATCCAACCAATCCAAGAATTTCCTGTTGATATCACAAGCTACCAAACAGTTATGGAAGAAAAAGAAAACATTACATTGACGCTAAAAAACCAAGCTTTCTTACCTTATCCTTATGGAAATACTACCTTGACTGATTTTTCATTAGCCAGTGGACAAACGCTTTACTATTTGCCTGAAAGCCAACGATTCATCCCTGTCCCGAATGAATCGACGCGATTGGCGTCCTTACAAACAGAAAGATTAGCTTTTACGAGAGAAGAATTAAAAAGCAGTCAGTTAGAGGCCGATGATTTAGAAAATCAACAGACAAATCTTCAGTTGCCGAAAGGTTTGCCTCAACGTATTGAGGACTTAGCGATCGAATTGACCAAAAATGAAGCAACTTTAATTCGTAAAGTCGAAGCTGTCGAACAGTATTTGAAAACAAGCGGGAATTTTCGCTATTCCAAAACGGATACCGGACATACGCCTAAAGAACGCGATTATGTAGATTATTTCCTCTTCGATTCAAAAATCGGCTATTGTGACAACTTTTCAACTGCTATGGTCGTCCTTCTTCGCACGCTAGGCATCCCTGCTCGGTGGACAAAAGGGTTTACGGATGGGATTAGAACAGGAACAGATGAGCAAGGAAATGAGGAATACAGCATTCTCAATAGTCATGCTCATTCTTGGCCAGAGGTGTACTTTCCTGGGTTTGGCTGGCTCCCATTTGAACCAACCCCTTCATTTGCCAATCCAACTATTTCACAACCAGCCGCTGAAACAACAGAAACCGTCCACTCTGCTGAAGAACAACCAAAAGAAAGCGAAAATATAGCAGAAACTATTTCCAGTGAGAAACCTGAGGCTATTTCGTCAGATAACACGACACTCACACCGTCTTATAAAATCGTCTTATTCAGCCTTGGGGTGTGTTTATCCGTCTTGTTGTTCTTTCTATTGTTATTTAGAAAAGCTCTGCGCTGGACAAGTTATCTTATCTATCTTCATTTTTTTGCTTCTACTAATGCGGTTGCGTATCAAAAACTTCTCCACCATTTGGAAACACTGGTACCGCGCAAACCCGCAGAATCTTTGCAGGCATACAGCCAACGAATAGAACAAACATTCAATCTAGATCAACGTTTCATTCGATTAACTGCTCAATATGAAGCAGAAATATATGGAAGACAAGCAGATCCGGTAAAATTCGATAAAAAAACCTATTTAGAACTAACGCATATAATAAGAAAAACGGTATACAAAAAGGTTATGACAAAAGGGAGCAGCTTCAAAAAATAAGATAAAATTCCTAGAGAATCTACTTCTGGAATGCCGAGAACCAGCTGATTGAGCATCGATTATTCGTAAAAAAAGGTTGTGACACGTGTTTTGTCACAACCTTTTTTCATTATTATTTGATTTTCAATGTCAAAGCATTCAGCGCTACGACTACCGTACTTAATGACATCAAGACAGCACCAACTGCTGGACTTAATAGGATACCAATTGGTGCAAGTATTCCGGCTGCTAGTGGGATTGCGAGAATATTGTACCCTGCTCCCCACCAGAGGTTCTGGATCATTTTCTTTCGCGTTTGCTTAGCTAAATCAAGGAAATGCAAAATATCTTTTGGATCGCTGTTTGTCAAGACGACATCCGCAGAATCGATTGCGATATCTGTTCCTGCACCTATTGCCATCCCAATAGAAGCACGGGCTAAACTTGGCGCATCATTGATCCCATCACCCACCATGATTACTTTTTTCCCTTGGTCAAGATATTTCTGGACAACAGCTTCTTTATCATCTGGTAATAAACCGCCGTAATATTCTTCGATCCCTAAATAATCTGCTACTGCTTGAGCAGCATTTTTATTGTCGCCAGTAAGCATGACTGGAGTGATTTTTCTTTCCTTTAATGTTCGGATAAACTCTTTTGCTTCTGTTTTTACTACGTCACCTAAAGCAACGATTGCAGCTAGATGATTTTCTAAAATCAGGAAGCTGATGGTATTTCCTTGTTCTTGGTAAGGTTTCAATAATGCTTGTTCTACGTTTAATCCGAGACGCTCAACTTCTTTTTCATTAACTATTTTCACTTGTTGGTTTTTGACTGTTGCCTCTAGCCCAACTCCTGAAAGATTTTTTAGATTTTCGGCTTGATAAGGCTTGATTGCATGTTCTTTCAAATAATTCATAATGCCAACAGCCAATGGATGATTGGCATTTGCTTCCAATGCTCCTAAATATTGAAGGATTTCATTTTTATTGAACGCATCATCAAGAACTTCGACACCCGTTACCGTAAATTTTCCTTCTGTCAGTGTCCCGGTTTTGTCCAGCATGATCACATCTAGATCATTGGCTTGCTCTAGTGCGTTGCGGTTTTTCAAAAGCAATCCGTTTTTAGCGGCGATCGATGTGGAACGAGCAACAACTAATGGGATAGCTAAACCTAGAGCATGGGGACAGGCGATGATAAAGACAGTGACCATACGTTCCAATGCATTAGGAAGATCTGTCAAGAACAACCATGCGATAAATGCCAAGATACCGACAATTAAGGCAACATAAAACAGCCATTTTGCCACTTTGTCTGATAATGACTCTAGCTTGGATTTTTCTCCTTGTGCTTTTCGCACCATTTCCATAACCTTCGCTAGATAACCATTTTCACCAGTTCCAGTTACTTCGATTTCGATCGTTCCATCCCCATTGATAGAACCGCCGATCACTTTGTCATTGGCTCGTTTTTTGATTCCTTTTGATTCGCCAGTCACAGCTGATTCATCAACGATTGTTTCACCTTTCAAGATAACACCATCTGTTGGCATTTTGTCACCGGAACGGACGATCAAATGATCGCCTTCGTTTACTTCTTTTAGTGAGACTGTCTCTTCTTTTCCTTCTTTCGTCAAGCGTTTCACTGATTCTGGCAGTAATTCTGCTAGTTTTTGTAAAGCATTGCTGGCATTCGAAACAGCGTTCATTTCGATCCAGTGACCTAGCAACATAATGACGATCAATGTAGCTAATTCCCAGAAGAAATCCATGACGTGCGTATGAGGATTGATCAGATTCGCGATAAACGAATAGACACTATAAATATATGCAACTGTAATCCCCATCGCGATCAGCGTCATCATAGCAGGACTTTTTTGTTTCAATTCCATTTTTGCCCCGCTTAAAAATGGCTGTCCGCCATAGATAAACAGTATAGTTGCTAAGATCAGTACGAGCCAATCCGAACCAGGAAATGTTATTTGGAAGGGAAATTCCATTCCCATCATTGGTGAAAAAAGAATGATTGGGATAGCTAGGATAAGCGATAGCCAAAATTTTTGTTTGAAATTCCCCATGTGCATGGAATGATCCATGCCGCCATGATCGTGATCCATGTGCATCGAATGGTCCATTTGTTTGCTGTCCGCTATATCTCCATGGTTATGTTCCATATGCATTGAATGGTCCATCTGGCTATGGTCATGCTTCATCTCCATCTGTTTTTCGTTTGAATGAGCACTTTCTTTGTTTCCTGCTTCTTTTTTATGCTCCTGTTTTTTCTCCATATCGTTCCCATTCATTTTTACTCCATCCCTTCTCTTACTTTTTCATGTGCTGATTTAAGCTCAGAGAGTTCAACAATACACTGACGGAACTAAACGCCATCGCTCCTCCTGCAATGATTGGATTCAAAAAGCCTAATGCAGCAAAAGGAATGCCAATCGTATTATAGACAAAAGCCCAGAAAAGATTTTGTTTGATTTTTCTCAATGTCATTCTAGACAACTCGATTGTTTGAGCAATGGACGCCAAACTACTATTCATCAGCGTTACATCTGCTGTTTCCATCGCGATGTCCGTTCCACTTCCCATTGCCATACCAACATCAGCTAATGCGAGAGCTGGCGCATCATTGATTCCATCGCCTGCCATACCGACTTTTTTGCCATCTTTCTGCAGTTTTTCCACATAGGCTGCTTTATCCTCTGGAAGTACTTCGGCAAAGATGTGCACTGGATCAATACCCACTTGTTTACCGATCGTTTCGGCTGCCAGTTTGTTGTCTCCTGTCAACATAAAGACATCTAATCCTTTATCCTGTAACTGCTTGATTGCTTGTTTAGCTTCTTGTTTGATTTGATCTGCCACGGCAATCAGCCCGATTACTTGCTTTTCATCAGCTAAAAACATGACTGTTTTTCCCTGCTGTTCTAATTCTAACGCGTGTTCTTGGTATTCATCAAATGATAGGTTCAATTCAATTAATCGTTTACGTGTACCCGCAAAATAGCGTACTCCGTTAATCGTACCGCTGATTCCAGCACCTGGGTGAGCTGTAAAATCAATCATATCGTATGTTGCTACTTCTTGCAGTTTTCCGTATTCCACGATTGCTTTACCTAGTGGATGTTCAGAAGCTTGTTCTAAAGTATAAAAAATAGATAGGACTTCTTTAGAACCGACTAGATCTGTAACTTTGGGCTTTCCTTCTGTAATCGTTCCAGTTTTATCCAAAACAATGCTGTCTAAGTGAGCAGCTGCTTCTAATGCTTCTCCGCCTTTAATTAAGATTCCGTTTCGTGCGCCAACACCCGTTCCTACCATGATAGCTGTTGGAGTCGCTAAACCTAATGCACATGGACACGCAATGACTAATACAGAGACGCTATGGATCAATGCAAGTTGCCAATCCCCCGTGATCAATCCTGTCGCCATTAGCGTGATGAATGCAATGACTAAAACGATCGGAACAAAAATCCCTGAGATTCGATCCGCGATTTTTTGAATTGGTGCTTTGCTTCCTTGAGCGTCTTCCACCATTTGGATGATTTGAGCTAAAACTGTCTGCTTACCAACTTGTGTGACTGCCATGTGAAGCAGACCATTCGTATTGATTGTTCCGCCAAAGAGTGTGTCATCTGGATTCTTTTCTACAGGAAGACTTTCGCCAGTAAGCATACTTTCATCGATTGCACTACTTCCTGAAATAATTCGCCCATCTGCTGGGATCTGCTCACCAGGACGGATGACTAGCTGATCGCCAACGACGACTTCTTCAATCGCTAACGTTTCTTCTTTACCGTTTCTTATCACTTGAGCTGTTTTTGTTTGAAGAGACATCAATTGTTTGATTGCATTACCTGTTTTCGTTTTTGCTGTATGTTCCAAATATTTGCCGAGCAAAATCAACGTGATGATCATACTGCTACTTTCAAAATAAAGATCTTGGGGATGTCCACGGAAAAATCCGTTGTAAATGCTCAATGCAAAAGCAGCTGATGTTCCGATTGCTACCAGTACATCCATATTTGGTGCTTTCGTCTTGATTGCATGATACGCCCCTTTATAAAAACGTGCACCAACATAAAATTGAACAGGGGTAGACAGGACTAACTGAACGATTGGCAGATGAAAAAAGTGAACAATCGCCGCATGGCTCCCCAACATCATGGCAATCATTGACAGCATCAATGGCAAAGTCAAAATCGTACTCAATACAAGATCGAATAGCATTTTTTTCAAATATGCTTGCTTTTCTTCCGCAATTTTTTGTTTATGGGCTTCATCGTACAAAATCGCACCATAGCCGATATTCTCTACGCTTTGGATTAATTTTTCAGTGGTCGTCCCTTCATATTTGACACTTGCTTTTTCAGTGGCCAAGTTGACTGTGGCATTGACAACACCAGGTTGTCCGTTCAGCTCTTTTTCGATCCTAGCAGAACAATTTGCACAAGTCATACCTGTAATGACGAATGTGTCCATTTTGGTTTCTGCTGCTGCCATCAAATCACCTCTGCTTTATATCCCAATCCATTGATTGCTTGACAAATCTTTTCGGATTGGACTTTTGTTTCATCAAACTTGACCGTACCGTTTGCTTTTTTCAAGTTCACTTTTACTTTCTGTACGCCGTCAAGTGCGCTTACCGCTTCTTCGACTCTTGCAACACAATGATTGCAGCTCATACCTTCGATTGAAAATTGTTGTTTCATTTTTTCTTCCTCCTATTGATGTTGTTTACATTCACATTGACCTGGGATACAGTTGCATTCGATTGTTTCGACTGGTTGCTTTTGTTCTAATTGTTTCAAGATTTCATTGATATCTTCTTGAGTCAAAGTAGCTTCTTCTACTAGATCTGCAATTGTCTCTCCAATCCTTTTTGCACAGATATGGGAAAAAAGATTTTCCGTCGCACTACGAACTGTTTCCATCTCTGAGACAGCTGGATGATAAATGAATTTTTTTCCTTCTTGTTCTGTCCAGATCACTTCTTTTTTTACCAAACGTCCCAGCAAAGTTTTGATCGTTGCTGGTTTCCAATCCATCGAATCAGCTAAGATCTGCGTGATTTCTTGAGCAGTCGTCTGTCCAAGTGTCCAAATAACCCGCATGATCTCCCATTCTGAATCGCTGATTTTTACCGGCGTTTTGACTTTCTCCATTTATTTCACACCTTTCGTTTACAAATGTAATCAATAACTTATGAATACAGATTACACTTGTAAACAAAAACTGTCAATTATTTTTGCTCTCTATTTTCAATTTAGTTAAAAATTCTTGTTTTTCCCCTCTTGTTTTAAGGATGATCAGTTTGTTTCGTGCATGGTTTTCTTGGATCAGCTGTTGTATTTTCGGCTCATTGTTTTCTTCAAAATGCCAGATAAAAGATAAAAATTCTACGTATTCCTTATTTAGTTTCTCTGTAAATGCTTCAGGCATATCTGGCCGTGATTTTTTGTTTATCTTTCTTTTTAGAGAACGCCAAACTACTCGGTAGATGGCGACATAACGCGGCACTTTAAGCCAAATGATTTTATCTGCTTCTTTGATTCTCTCTTCTAACGTAGAAGTATAATTTCCCTCAACGATCCATGACGGATTAGATACCATAAACGATTGCTGTTCTTGTAAAAACCACTGTTTTGCCTGAATACTGTAATCTGTTGTATGCCATAAAAGGTCTAGCGGCAGTAGCGGAAAGCCCGTGATTTCTTTGATCTTCCTTGCGAGGGTCGATTTACCCGACCCACTTTGTCCAATCACGATGATCTTCATTTTCCTCCCTCACTTCTCTTTGGAATTTGGTTCGATCATACCACTTATAACGACACAAAAAAACAAGAGTTGGCTCTACACGCCAACTCTTGCAAGAAGTAATTTTATTTTAAGGCTGAACCACAGTTTCTGGCTCAGTGATTTCTTTATTTTTGTCTCGACGAGCGATGGCCGGCAAGATCATGCCTAATAAGATCAAGACGATTGGCGTGATGATATTCGTGAATAGCTGGAACCACCATGCTTTAGGATCCGCAGTATAATCTACTTTTGGCACCATTCCTAAGATACAGGCGAACGCAGTGAAGGCAAAGCACCAAGCACCGAAGATAAACCCGATTTTTGGATTTTTGACAAATTTATATTCAGAATTGAATTTCTTATAAGCTTTATTCAACATCATATACGCCAAGAATACCCATAGGTAACGCATTGGCATAACAACTGAGTTCAAGTTCGTCAACCATTTAACTAATTCATTCATATCTTTGATACCGAAGATTGGCAGCAAAATAATGATTCCTACTAGTATACCTGTCAAAAGATAGCCGTTTACTAATGTACCTTTATGACTACGTTTACGTAGCCAGTTTGGTACGAATTCTGGATCTGCATCTGCTAACAAGATTTTTAACGGTGCATCGATTGAAAAGGCTAATGCGGAGATTTGTCCGATCATATTTGTCAATGCGTAAATAATCATCAATGAGTTACCGATACCATAGTAATTACCTAAAATTTGAAAAGCACTGTATGCCCCATTTGCCATCAAGTCTTTAGGAATATTATCGCTAGCAAACAGCATGCCCATTGCGACTGAACCTAATACAGCACAAATCCCTACCATTGCTGCTAAGAAAATCATCCCTTTAGGAAATTCTTTTGCAGGGTTTCTTGTAGAGTTGACATAAGGGGATATTTTTTCCGCTCCTCCAACTGCAAATACTAACATAGAGACGGTTGTGAAATAACTGAAGTCAAAGGTTGGAATATATGTTTTCACTTGATTCATATGCGGTGTGGCAAATTCCATCGTTGGGTTGATGAACGGTGCCGTTACTGCTAAAAGAATAAATAAGATCGACATAACGAACATCGCTGTTCCGGCTAATCCGCCGATTACTTTCAACGTAGAAAGTCCTTTTGTTGATAAATATAAAAAGGCAAGAAATATAATAAGTGAAATAACTGCTACCATTTGGACTGACATCGTATTTACGATATTTCCATTTCCTTGGACCGCCCAACCCCCTGCAATCAGGATGGCTTGAGGTTTTTGTGCCAAATAAGGAATATGCACGACCCAGTAAGTCCAAGCAGCATAATATGCCAGCCGTTTATTGGATGTCGTATTTTCGACCCATGAACTGACGCCTCCTTTACTATCCTTGAAGGCTGAGCCTAATTGTCCAACGATCAATGCGTATGGAATGAAATAAATGGCTAGAATCAATAGCCAAGAGGTGACAACTGATACTCCTTGCTGGGCATAGTTATTAACTACATTCCCCATGCCCCAAACCATGTTGAATGCAATTAACGCAACAGTGAACCAGCGTAATTGTTTATTGTTCATTCGTTCTCTCCTTTATAATAAAAATTTGTTAACCAAATGTAATCATATTCAATTTTTAACAAACTTACAAGACAGCGTTATTTTATGTGTGTATTCTTTTATTTAATACACATCATTTTTTCATATTTTTTCCATCAAAAAAAGGAGTTATTTTCTTTCATTTCATTGATTTTATTGTATTTAAAGCAATTTTGAATTTTCTGTAAAATTAAAAACATCAGTTATTTTATAATCTTAGTCATTTTCTTTGTATTCTTTTATTAAGAAAAAGGAATAAAAAAAGAGGACGTTCATTCGTCCTCTCTACTGGTCAATATTTATTTTTTACATGTAAGCTTCGCATAGCATTCAAAACAGCTAGGACAGTTACCCCGACATCTGCAAATACTGCATCTCCCATTGTTGCAAAACCAAAAGCACCTAAGGCAAGTACCAGCATTTTTATCCCAATAGCAAAAACAATGTTCTGCTTGACGATCTTCAATGTTTTCTTTGCTAACCGGATCGCATCTGCAATCTTCGATGGTTGATCGTTCATGATGACTACATCTGCTGCTTCAATTGCAGCATCGCTTCCTAATCCACCCATTGCGATCCCTACATCTGCTCTTGCTAGCACTGGTGCATCGTTGATTCCATCTCCGACAAAGGCGGTCTTTTTATTGCTTCTTTGTAAGATTTCCTCTAACCGCTGTACTTTATCTTCTGGAAGCAGTTCACTGTATATCTTGTCCACGCCAACTTGCTTCCCGATATGATCAGCGATTTTTTTCGAGTCACCTGTCAACATGACTGTATGCTTGACACCAGCCTGTTTTAATTGAACTAATGCGTCTACGGCATCTTCTTTCAAGGTATCCGCAATGACAAGATAACCACTATAACTTTGGTTGATTGCTATATAAAGCAATGTACCGATTTCTTGACTTGAAGGAAAAGAGATCTCAAACCTTTCCATCAATTTGTGATTACCTACTAATATTTGTTTGCTGTCAACTTCAGCTAAGATCCCTTCACCTGCAAATTCTTGGATATTTGTTGCCGGTAAAAGCGGACCTTCGTAGCCTTCTAAAACGGATTGAGCAATCGGATGTGTAGAAAACTGTTCTGCACTTGCAACATATTGCATAAATTTCTTTGAATCAATTCCTGTTGGATCGATCGTCTGGATCGAAAAGTCGCCTTTCGTTAATGTGCCAGTTTTATCGAATACCACTGTCTCAGTTTGTGCAAGCAATTCCAAATAATTTGAACCTTTTATTAATACACCAATTTTACTTGCTCCTCCGATCCCTCCAAAGAAACTAAGGGGTACGGAAATCACTAATGCACATGGACATGAGATCACTAAAAACGTCAACGCCCGATAGATCCATTCAGAAAACGCCGCTCCAGAAACTATTGGAGGTAAAACAGCCAATAAGACGGCCAGCCCTACAACGACTGGTGTATAATATCGCGCGAATTTGGTAATGAAATTTTCAGCTGGTGCTTTTTTGCTGCTGGCATTTTCTACTAATTCTAATAATTTACTGATGGTAGAATTTTCATAGGATTTTTCTACTTGAACTAAAAATGGTTTATTTTTATTGATAAATCCACTTAATACTGTTTCACCAACATATACAGATTTAGGAACGGATTCACCTGTAAGTGCTGATGTATCGACTAATGATTCTCCTTCAATGATCGTTCCATCTAACGGTACACGTTCACCAGGCTTAACAAGTACATACTGACCAATCCGCACGTCTTCAGGATTCACGGTCATCAATCCTTCTGCTGTCTGTATGTGCGCTGTTTCTGGACGGATAGCCATCAATTCACGAATCGATTTTCTTGAATGATTGACTGCCAATCCTTGGAAATATTCGCCGATTTGATAAAATAGCATCACTGCTACGGCTTCTGGATATTCACCGATCAACATAGCACCAATCGTAGCAACAGACATGAGGAAATTTTCATCAAAGATCTGTCCTTTGACGATATTCATCACCGCTTTTTTCACTACATCATATCCTATCAGCAGATAAATCAATAAATACCCTATCAAACGAATTGGTTCATTAAAATCAAATAATAGCAAGACAGCGATACCTGCAAGTGAAAATAAAATCCGGATCAGCGTGTTTCTCTCTTTTTCATTTCCATGTTCAGATACTTTTTCCTTGTCTATTTCTGTTACCTTGACATCTGGTTCTAATTTTTTCACTACTTTTTTTGTTTCCTGTTCAACCGCAGCTAATTGATCTTCCTCTACGTCAATCGTTAATTTTCCAGAAGTGAAATTTACCGTTGCTTCCTTGACTCCATCGATTTGCTGGACTCCTTTTTCGATTTTCATCGCACAGTTCGCACAGTCTAAACCTTCTAATCTGTAACTTTTCATTTTAATGACCTCCTCGCCTTAACATATGAATATCTCTTCATAACTAATTATAAATGAATGGTTATTCATGTGTCAAGGTATCCGAAAGAAAAAATGAAAAACATCTGCATCGGAGAATCTCTTCCAATACAGATGTTTTTGCTTATTCTTTCTTTTCCTCTTCGATCATTGCTACCGCTCTTATCCAACCGGCACTTGCCTTCTTGATTTTGACAGGATAGCAACTCAGTTTGAATCCTGTTGCTGGCAATTTGTCTAAATTCGTTAATTTTTCGATATGACAATATCTTTTTTCGATCCCTGCAAAATGTCCTTCCCAGATGATCGAAGGATCTCCAGTTTCATCAAATTCTTTTGCGATATAAGGTAATGGTCTGTCCCAAGACCAAGCATCTGTACCAACAACACGTATTCCTTGTTCCAGCAGCCATAATGTAGCTTCTCTGCCGACACCGCATCCGCTGATGAGGTATTTCGGTGTTCCCCAGTATTGATCTGCTCCAGTTCGAATCAATACGATATCTTTTTCTTTCAATTCATAGTCGATTCGAGACAGAGCTTCTTCAAAATCTTTCACAGTCAGTTTAGTTCCATCTGGCTTATCTGAAAAATCTAATACTACTCCATCTCCATAACACCAATCTAAAGGAATCTCATCAATTGTCCAAGCAGGTTTGCCCTTGTCCATCGTTGGATGGTAGTGATAAGGTGCATCTAAATGTGTCCCCGTATGTGTTGTCAGTTCGATTTTTTCGATTGCCCAAGCTAATCCATCTGGAAGATCTTTTGATTGAGCCGTTCCAAAAAAGCGAAGCATATCTGGCACGCTTTGTTCGTGGTCCATATACATAATCTGTGGGATCATTTCCTTTGGATCACTTGCCAAATCGTTTTCAATTGTTATGCTTAAATCAATAAATCTCAAAATTCAACCTCTCCTCATGCTTTTTTATCTCTATTGTTATGAAACTTATGACACGATAATAACTGACCAGCCACTGCTTATTTTTTCTTTTTTTGAATACTAAATAAAAAAAATATAAAAGTCGTATCGCTGATTGATGCTCTATCATTCATTATGACTGATTTAAAGAAGTCTTTTAGAACTATTTTTTCAATAATAAAAAAATGAAGTTCTTTAAAACCGAATAGAAAAAATGAGTTTTTCAAAACATAAAAAGAACCAGATAAAACACGTGATAGTTGTGTTTCATCCAGTCTTCTCGTTCATAAAACATGTTTAGGATACTCTTTTAGAATATCCCGACTTATATAATCTCTGCGCCAAATGGCATCAACGCCAATCGAGCAAGCTTGAAAGATTGCTTTGCAAATGGTATCCCTATAATCGTGATACATAGAAGGATGCCGCTGACGACATGTCCGAGAGCAATTGGGAGGCCTGAAACGATCAGCCAGATGATGTTGACAATCAATGACATGGCGGACTGGTGATAAATTACTTCTTTGCCAAACGGCGCAAAAGAAAGGGAGGCGATTTTAAAACACTGCATACCGATGGGGATACCAATGATCGTGATACACCAAAGTACCCCTGCTACTAACCAGCTAAGACCACCAATTAGTCCGCCAAATATAAACCAGATGACATTTCCTAAACAACTCATTGTATTTCTCCTTTTATTACTGTTTTTAATTAGAACTGGACAAAAAACGATTTGATTTTTCGTTTTTTAGCTTCCAGCATCAAGTATTCCGCAACTTTTTTTTGGATTTCTTCCGTTTTTTCTTTTGTTACTAATGTGTGTTGGATTAGTTTTCCTGCTGGTCGCTGATCCAACCGTTCTTCTGACTGCTGTTCATCTGCTTGCGCAAAACCGATGATCCGGTTTTCTTTTGTTACAGCAACGATCAATAGTTTATTCCTATCATGTAGTTCAGCTTCCGTTTTTACTTTTACGAATGACTCTGGATGATCAGTAATCAGCTGATTGATTTGAGGGAGATCTTCTTTTACTGCCCTTCGTATTTCCATCATTTTTCCCTTTTCTTTCGTTCATTTTTATTTCCACTAAAAAAATCAACTGCGGAAATCGCATCTATCCAACTTTGTGCAATAATCTCATGTCCGCCAATCGTTGGATGCACGCCATCTTCTTTTGTATATTTCGAAAAACCATAAGCGATTCCTAAAGCATTGAATATTCCATCTAAAGGAATCAGCAATGTGCCATATTCTTTTGCGAGTTTACGAACGATTTGGATCTTAGGGTCTAAGTCTTTGCGCCACCCATAACGATCATTTGTCACAGGAAGTACAAAAGGTTCCATTAAGACGATATTGCAGATTCCAGCTGCTTGAAGCTTATTTAGTAACTCTCGATAAACGGATTCAAATTGCTGCACAGATTTCTCAGTGCCGAATATAGCTTGATCTCCAGTATTATGCCACGTATCATTGATTCCAATCAAAATCGATACATAATCAGGTTGCAGAGCTAAACAATCTTCTTGCCAGCGTGCTTGCAGATCTGCGATTTTGTCTCCTCCTATCCCACGGTTTATACATTCAAATTCCATCGTTGGATATTGAGAGATTAGTTTCCCGGCAATCAAAAGCGGATACCCTTTACCTAGATCCGACGCTTCTGAACGGTCTCTTCCTGCGTCTGTAATGCTGTCACCAATAAATAACACGCGTGTTTTCATTTGTCAAAAACTCCTTTTTGAATAAAACGACGATTTTCTTCCTTATATTATCCCATAAGCTCTACCAAGACGAAAGAGAAAATAGATGTATAAAAAAAGACACCCGCCTAGTTTCTTCAAACGATTGGATGAATACTCAGCAAGTGCCTACTTTTTTATGCTTTTTTCTTAACGTGCCGGATTTTTCTTGATTCCTTCGTTGTTTGATTCAGTGAAATCGATCAGACCTAAGTTTCCGTCAATCAGCCCACTGTCGCCCGTCAAACTCAAAATATGACGAGAAGCATCAAAACGTATATTCATATGCTCATCTAAGTCTGCCAACGAATATCCCTTTACTAATATCTCTCCTAGATTGCTTGGGATAGATTGGTCATAACTTTCTGTCGACATATCTGATCCGATGATTCCAAGGGTGAATTGAACTTGCATGTGGATCATTGCATGCTGAGAATACGGACCTACTCCATCTTCGAATGTTAATATTAGTTTGTTTCCAGGTGCTAGATGCTGCTTTATTTCAGCAGCAGAAGCATTATCAAATCGGATCTCCATTTGAATCGCCTTCTTTGTATATGTTTGATTGATTGCGATTTCATTATAGAACCTTGTGAATCAAATAGCAATTTCTTTTGCTTTCTTTTCTTGTCTGCTGGAAACTTCCTTTATCCCGTATTTTAAAAAAAGAACTGCGAGAGTTCGCAGTTCTTTTTTAGAATAAACGGTGTT
>NZ_BJLL01000030.1:0-29382 GCF_007996925.1 Enterococcus sp. NBRC 3427
GAGGAACCATTTTCATAAAATTTTTCTTAATACTCAAAACTAAACGACTTTTTCACAACCTCTTGGTAAACGGTGTTCAAAAGCTTGCATCTGTGGTAATAAGTCCAACCAAGTCAAAAACATAAGTAGCTGTTTTTGCTTGGCTGTTCTTATTACTTGATGCAAGGCAGCTTTTTCACAACCTCTTGATTATTCAAACATTTTTTTTGCGGCACGAGCTAGAGTAGGGATGTCTTTGTCGTAACGCGGTGTTTTGACAAGACGGGACATAGGGATGCCCGCAAAATGGAAAGCAGCGATTTCTCCAGAACGTACAGCACTTTGTTCAGTAAAGATCATCTGATAAGGCTGCTCAACAAATTCTCCTGTAAAGGCCAGATTGGTTGAATGTTTAGGAATGACTTTTGGT
The DNA here is from genome assembly GCF_007996925.1 of Enterococcus sp. NBRC 3427. Lineage (NCBI taxonomy): Bacteria > Bacillati > Bacillota > Bacilli > Lactobacillales > Enterococcaceae > Enterococcus > Enterococcus sp. NBRC 3427. The sequence continues at coordinate 410 of NZ_BJLL01000030.1, forward strand.
CGATCACTTTTTGCACGGTTATTGAACAATGCGGAAGCATAAGGCATATAGACAGGGATATTATTTATTACGCTGTCGAAAATCTCTGTTTCTTTTTCCCGAATATTCACTGGACCAGGATCTACTTTTGAAAGTTGTCCAATCAGTTCTTCCAACATTTCTTTTCCGTTCATCTTAATATACTGTTTATCCACAAATTCGCCACGTCGTCTTGGATAAAGGAAATAACCCCAAATAACTGTTTCATTTGGTTTTTGAGACGTAAAATGCGGTTGATGATGCACGACGATAGACATATTGACATCTTTTTGGCCTAATGGCGTGATCGGTGTAGTTGAAATAAATGAATTCAAGGCATTTCCTGGTTCTTGAGTCGTGATACGGGTGATTTCATTCAATAACAGGTGGTTTTTCGTCGTCAGAGTAAAGCTGACCCATTCGCTCGCATCTCGATCCGCGAAAAATTTGTCGGGATTTCCTAAGTTATAGAAACGTTCGCTGGCTTTTTTCCAGAGACTAGAAGCTGCACCATAATCCATATTTTCTACAGCTGGTGTTTCGTAATCTCCCAAAGTAGCTGAATCTGTAATAGAACCATTAGTGAAAATAACCGCTGTATCTTCATCTACCGTGACATGCTCCTCTTCCTGAGTCAATGTATTAATCATTTTCAAACCAGTGACAGTGATTTCATCTTGCATCGGTGTATCTTTGAATTCCCAGTCAGTGACACGGCGGTTCAAAATGATTTTGCATCCTTGTTCTTTCAAGTACTCGATCAAAGGAAGCATGATACTTTCGTACTGATTATAGCGTGTTCGATTGACGCCCACTAAATGTTCGATTTGAGTGAATTCATAAATCATTTGATGCATATAGCGACGCAATTCTTGAGCAGAACTACGTGTTCTGAAAGCAAATGTTGTTTCCCACATAAACCAGAAGTTTGTTTCAAAAAAGTGTGGATCATCTTTGAAATATTCTTCGATAGTGATATTGTCTAGTTTTTCTTCTTCTGAATCAGGCATGGCAATCAGTTTAGTCAGAAGAATACGGTCCTTGTTGTTGAAGCCCAGTTTTCCACCGTCAATGATTCCTTTACCACCTTCCATCAAACGTGCTTTGTCAAAGGTACGGTGTTTTGCATCAAAATCTCTCGTATCTTCTTCAGCAGTCATTCCTGGCTCAGTAACAGAAGGTATTCGACTTAATAGATCCATCAAATCTACATAGGTACGGTAATTAAGCATGCGACCGCCTCGAGCAATATAGCCTTTTTGGTTTTCTAATGGATGATTTTTATTCCAATATTCATCCACTACAGTGTCGGTCGGTGCACCATCATTTGAACCGTGATCATCCAATGAATAAAAGGTGATCTGATCCCCTTTCCATTTGCCTTCTTGAATCAAATAAACAGCCGCTGCCATATTGGCAATACCGGCACCAATCATTATTGCTTTACTTTTTCTCATTGTGATTCCTCCAATGTCTTCCAAGTATATCCGTAGTGATTCAACGAAATAGGATGCTAGATGGATTCAAATTCATCATATAAATGACTATCATCTTCGAATAGCCCTGTTTTTTTTCCTAGATATGCAGCGCCAAGGGCAAGCAAACCTAAACCGATGCCGACTTTGATTAATTTTTTACTCATGAAAAACGCCTCCTTGTTTTCTCTTTCTATATCCAAGGATAGTTCGTTTTTATGAGAATGCCAAATGATAGGGTGAGAAGAAAAAGGAAATTTTGACAAAAAAGAAGAAGTGTCTGATTTTCCTGTAATTAGTAACAGGGTAGGAAAGAAGAAAAGTTTTGAGGAGATGTATGGTTCTATTTTTAGAAATTTGGGTAAAAAAAGCGCGAGACAGTGCCACTTTGAAAAGCTGATGACGGACTAAACCTTATTTTAACTTGCTATGTTGTTTTGGATACTTCCATGATGTATGGATGGTGAAGAATGAGAAAGGGAAGAGGAGGATTTTAGGCAAGGTGTGATCAATAAAACAACTTTTAAATAGACGAACAAGGTCTCTTTCTTTTACAATAAAAGAATAGGAACAAATTAAAAGAAAGTAGGTAGCTTATATGTTTCGCTCAAATTTGATTGAATTTCTAGAATGGATCATTGCTATTTTAAATATTTGTTCTATCGGTATCTTAGTTGCTGGGATCGTTCTTGTTCTATTCAAACTTTTTGATTGGTCTCATGTCAAGAAAAACTATGCAGAACGTAATACTCGTAATGCAGATACAAGAAAACTGTTAGCAAGTTATATCTTGTTAAGCTTGGAAGTGCTAGTCGTTGCTGATATCATCGAGTCAGTTATCAAGCCGACTTGGACAGATATTTTGAAGCTTGCACTTATTATTATCATTCGAACAGTCATTTCTTATTTCTTGAATCAGGAAATAGAAGACAAAGAGAAACAAAGAAGAGGAGAGGTAGGATGACGACAGAGTTGATGCAGTTTCTTCTTCCATATTTTGAAAAACTTGTACTGGGACTTGATATTTTTGCTATCTGCTTATTGATTTGGGGAGTTTGTCTGTCGATTAAGGATTTCTTGAAATACTTATTTGTCCATACAGAAGCGAAAAACGACCGAGTCAGCGAGAACAATGCTATTAAAAAGATGTTGGGAGGCTATATACTTCTAAGTTTGGAAATTCTTGTTTCAGCTGGGATCATCGAATCGATTATCAAACCTACTTTGCAGGATATTTTCCAGCTAGCTGCATTGGTAGTTATCCGAACGATCATTTCTTATTTTTTAAATAAAGAAATCGGGCCAGTAGACGTCCCAAATAAGTGAGGTTATGAGCCTGCCGTTTATCGAGAGGTTGTTAAGAAGTGGGCAGATTCAAGGAATAAGAAGAAATTTATGAAAATTTCGGCTTATTTCCGAAGAAGTTGCTTTTGGAATATTGTTTACTCAGAATAAGAGGCTGTGACATGATGTTTGTCACAGCCTCTTATTTATTTTGCACAGCTGAAACGATTGCTCGTTCGATCGTATTGATTGAAATAGGAATAATATTCTCATATTGGACTGCATCCGGTGTATATAGTGTACGTTCACATAACACTCGGTTCGAGGGTTGCTGTGCATACTTCTTTATATCAGATATACTTGCATAGATTGTTGGTGCAACTTGAAAATCGAAAGTAGTTACAGCTTCCAAGGCTTCCCGATAAATCAGATAATGAACATCCGAATTTGTGACGATATAGATAGTCAGACGCTCTTTTGTCAGACGGAGAATTCCACTCAATTCGATGACAAAAGCTCGCATGCAATTAGGATTAAACCGTAGATCATAAGGTAGCCGTTTGGCCCAACTGGAAAAAAGAATTTGGACTTCTTTATACAAATTTGCCTGTTCCTCATTTAGAAGATTAAATTTTTCCGGCATGAATAATTGATAGTTATCCCAAGCCGAACGCATCAGATGAATCAGCGCACGTTCAAATGGCTGATTCCCGAATAATTCTTGTTGGAAATGAGTTTCAAAGGTAGCAACTAGTTCTTTTATTTCGGGAGTATTGTCAATAAACACTTGGTGTAGCTGTTGAAAATCTTCCGCAATCAACTGATAAGAATGGAAACCATAATTACAAAGATTGAACAGTGTCAAAATAAAGACAAATTCTTCTTTTTTATAATAGGTTTGGAAATCAGTGTTCTCCCATGCTGAAGCGACATAATTGTAAATAGGACGTTTTTTGATTTCTTCGATAAATGTTGGATCTATTGTCACAGTACACAACTGCTGGCGCAAGAAACTAATAGCAAAACCAATCGATAAGATTTCTTTATTTTCTTTATCATAAAATCTACCGCTATTCTCCGTTACAGATTCAATGAAACGATCCGCACGTTCAAAAAACGATTCAGGTAGCTCCCAGGACTTAAAGCTGCCTAAACGATAAGCCACATTAAGAAGCAATAGACGTCTTTCCATTTCAGTGAATCGAGGGGAGTAGCGGTCGATTTCGATCCCACAATCATGAAAATAAGCCAATACTTGTTTTTTTAAGGAGTAAGCTTTGCTGACAGAGATGAATTCACACTCAGTTAATTGGAGATAATCAGGTTCATCTTCTTCCAAATAAAGCAGGCAAGTTTTTAAAAACAACGAATTTTGGGTCAATTGCTGCATGATCTTACATCGAGGTATATGTTCTGAAAAATATAAAGTGTAACAATCCTTTTCCCGATGCGTATAAACAATTTGTTCTTCAAATTCTTTTTTTATGTTATTGATATCATTGAGTAAAGTGGTTTTGCAAACATGTAGAAGATTGGAGAGCTTTTCTAGATTGACTTCTTTATTTACATAGAATTGCCCACATAAAAACAGCTGTCTCAAAATATTCTTCTCAATATATTCTTCAATCATAGTAAAGCCTCCACCTTGTATTTTTTTGCACAATATGGAAAATATTATGACATGTTTTCTTTTGGGAATCATCAATTAATTTCTGAAAAAGCCTATAAATTCCGTTAAAAAAAGATTTGCATGTTATAAAATTTGAAAAATAAATATTTTCATTAAAAAAAAGATTGTGAATTACTAACAAGTAAAAGGAAGGGAAATACAGTTAATGAATGAATAATAGTCATTTAAGTTATTTGTTCGTTTTTTTTAGACTATCCATTTTAGAAGTCTGTTTTATTAAAAAAATGTTCGTTTTTCTACGTGAAATTATCAGAAAAATCCGACTTTATTTATTTTTGTTTGAAATATTCTACGTGAATCTGATGTTATAAAAAAAATTTTCTCATTTTTGGCGCTATAGTGAAGAGGTGTTACAGATAAGCACATGTATCTGCGAGACATTGACCAACGAAATATGGAGGGAAGAAACATGAAAGATATGGATATCAAGGCCGTCTTTATAGGCGACAAAGCTGAAAATGGACCAGTTTACAAAATGTTGTTGAACAAGATGGTAGATGAACATCTTGGCTGGAGAGAAAATTATATTCCTTCAGATATGCCTGCAATTAGCGAAGGAGATAAGCTAACTCCAGATTATCTAGCCACCCGCGACCATATGATAGAGGTCTTGGATGAAGTCAGTCAGCGATTACGCGCAGGATCAATCCCATGGCATTCAGCAGGCCGTTACTGGGGACAAATGAACGCTGAAACACTGATGCCTGCTTTATTAGCTTACAATTATGCGATGCTATGGAATCCTAATAACGTTGCACTAGAATCTTCTATGGCAACTTCGCAGATGGAAGCAGAAGTAGGACAGGATTTAGCCTCACTATTCAACATGGCAGACGGATGGGGACATATCGCAGCAGATGGTTCTATTGCTAACCTTGAAGGATTATGGTACGCCCGTTGCATCAAATCGATTCCTTTAGCTGTCAAGGAAGTTTTGCCTGAAAAAGTGAAAAACATGTCTGAGTGGGCTCTTTTGAATCTGTCTGTTGAAGAAATTTTGGAAATGACCGAAAGCTTTACAGATGAAGAGATGGATGAGGTCAAAGCAGCTTCTTCTCGTAGCGGAAAGAATATCCAAAAATTAGGGAAATGGCTGGTTCCTCAAACAAAACACTATTCTTGGATGAAGGCGTTAGATATTTGCGGAGTCGGCTTAGATCAGATGGTTGCTATCCCAGTTCAAGAGGATTATCGAATGGATATCAACGCTTTGGAAAAAACAATTCGTGAATTAGCTGATCAAAAAATCCCGATTCTAGGTGTGGTTGCTGTCGTAGGAACAACAGAAGAAGGACAAGTAGACAGTGTAGATAAAATCATTCGGTTAAGAGAAAAGTTAAAAGATGAAGGTATCTATTTCTATTTACATGTTGACGCTGCATATGGCGGGTACGCGCGTTCACTGTTTTTAAACGAAGCAGGAGAATTTGTGCCATATGCTTCCTTAGCTGAATTCTTTGAAGAGCATCATGTATTCCACCATTACGTAACGATCGACAAAGAGGTGTATGAAGGATTCAGAGCTATTTCAGAAGCGGATTCTGTCACGATTGATCCGCATAAGATGGGCTATGTCCCTTATGCTGCTGGAGGAATCGTGATCAAACATAAAAATATGAGAAATATCATTTCTTATTTTGCACCATATGTGTTTGAAAAATCAGTCAAAGCACCAGATATGCTAGGTGCCTATATTTTAGAAGGCTCAAAAGCAGGAGCAACGGCTGCTGCAGTCTGGACAGCTCATCGTGTATTGCCATTGAATGTGACCGGATATGGTCAATTGATTGGTGCTTCAATCGAAGCAGCTCAAAGATTCAGAGAATTTTTAGGTCAATTACACTTTACTGTTAAAGGAAAAATAATTGAAGTCTATCCACTGAATCATCCTGATTTTAATATGGTCAATTGGGTATTTAAAGTACAAGATTGTACAGATTTGAACGCTATCAATGAATTAAATGAAAAAATGTTCGATCGGTCTTCTTATATGGATGGCGACGTTTATGGTGAACGGTTTATTACTTCTCATACGACATTCACACAAGAAGATTACGGTGATTCTCCGATCCGTTTTATTGAAAGAATGGGTCTATCGAAAGAAGAATGGCAAAAAGAACAGCAAATCACTCTGCTACGTGCGGCTATCATGACTCCTTATTTGAATGATGATCGAATTTTCAATTTTTATACAAAAGAAATCGCCAAAGCAATGGAAAAGAAACTAAACGAAATCATCAAATAGAACTGATTTTTGTGTGAAAGAATAGCAAGAGACATATGGAGAACAGACAATTATTTGCCTCATCAAAACAATTGTATTTCTCCCTGTTTTTCATATATTCCTCAGCAAGACATTCTTTTTTATAAATCTTTCTATAGTTGGTTCGTTCGTTTCATGTATCAAACCCAGTTCACTAAGATCGTTCAATGGATGTTTCGGTGATACTGGGTTTTGTACTGAATCGATGAAACCTTGTCACTTTTGTTCTTGAACAAAAATAAAAGAAAATGAAAAACATGTTGCTATTGAAAGAAAGAAGGAATAAAGATGAAAGATGCTGGTTCATCAAAACAAATCACGACCATGACCTTTATCGGAATGACCTGTGCCCTTGTAGCAAGTGTACGAAATATTCCAGATGTGGCAGCAACAAGCTGGACGATGATTTTTTACATGCTGGTTGCCGTATTGTTGTACGCCTTTCCAATCTCATTGATCTCTGGTGAATTTGCCGGAATGTTTCCTCAAAAAGGTGGTCCAGAACTTTGGGTATCGAATGCTCTAGGAAAAAAATGGGGATTCGTTGTCTCCTGGCTGTTATGGGTCCAAATGTTTCCTGGGATGGTGATGGTTGCTTCAGCACTCGCTCCGTTGTTTGGTAATATTATCGATAATGTGCCGCTTGGACTGAACAGCAAATTTACATTAGTTGTTATTTTAGTGGTTTATTGGATCATCACTTTTTTGAATTTAACATTCGACATGGCAAAAATCGGCGGAAAAATCGGTGTTTGGTTAGGTCTATATGTCCCTTTGACGATGATGCTCTTATTAGGATTTGCTGCGTGGATCAAAGTTGGAATCGTACCAACCGGAACATTAGGCAGTTTTTCATGGGACAAAGTAATACCAGATACTACAACTGCATCCTCATTTGTTTATTTTGCGCCGATCATGTTTATTTTTACCGGCATCGAAATGTCCTCCGTGTATATCACACGATTGAAGAATCCAGTGAAAACGTATATTCGTGGGGTATTTGCTGCGCTGATTTTTATATTTTTCGTCAATATTTTGAATGCTTTAGTTGTAGCAAATGTCGTACCAAAAGGTCAAATGGAATTGAATAATATCGCACAATCTATTTCGATTTATTGTCAAATTCTCGGTTTGCCGCATCTTATTGTGAATCTGTTTAGTTTGCTTGTCTTCATCGGTGTGGCAGTCCAATTATCTGCTTGGGCATCAGGACCTGCAAAGACAGTGACAGAAAGTGCTAGAAAAGGTGCGTATCCACCAAAATTCAATTTTTGGAAGACGAATCAATTTGACGTATCCAAATCCGTTATTTTGACTCAATCTGTCATTATCTCAATCTTTGCGCTTTTTTATTTGCTGATTCCTGGCGTCAATCAAGCATTTTTGATGCTAGTTAATTCAACTACTGTTATCTATTGTATTGTCTATGTCATTATGGGGATCGCGGTTTTGAGATTACGTTATACACATGCAAAGTTGAACCGTCCATTCAGAATTGGAAAAAAAGAGAACAAAAGCAATCTTGGCGTCTGGGCGGTCGTTATTGTTTTATTTGCGACCATCGGCTTTTCTGTCGGACTAACGATGAAAGCTGGAACATGGATCAATCTAATTGCAGTCACAGCCATCAGTGTCATTTTGTTTGTAGTACCACTATGTATTGAAAAAATAAAGAAACCTTCTTGGGAACAGGAAGTCGCCATGCTGCTTGAAAAAGAAAAAGGTGAACTTGATGGAAAAACCGGCAATGAAACGGACTCTAACTAATCGAAACATCCAGTTAATCGCATTAGGTGGCGCAATTGGAACAGGGTTATTCTTAGGTTCAGCAAAGGCAATTGCATTGGCAGGACCAGTTGTTATTCTCGTCTATTTGATATGCGGTGTGGCTATTTATGGCTTGATGCGGGCTATGGGTGATTTGTTTTTAGCAAATAGTAAATTTAACTCTATCAGTGATTTCATTGACTACTATTTGGGTGAAAAGTGGGCCTTTTTTGTCAATTGGACTTATTGGCTTTGCTGGCTTGGAGCTGGACTTGCGGAATTGACAGCAATAGGATTGTATATCCATTTCTGGTTTGTACACGTACCAGCTTTGATAAGCGGAGGTAGTGCATTAATGATCTTAATGGCAGTCAATCTTATTGCCGTCAAATGGTTTGGCGAATTGGAATCTTTTTTCTCAATCATCAAGATCTTGGGAATTGTTCTTTTTATTTTATTGGGTATAGGATTGAGCGTCTCAGATTTTCATACCCAGTCTATCGGAATCAAAGCAAATTTTGGACAGCTCAATGAATTAGTCCCGTTTGGCTTTGCTGGAATGATTGCTTCATTTCCTATGGTTTTATTCAGTTTTGCTGGAATTGAAATGATCGGATTAACAGTTGGTGAGACGAGTGACCCACAAAAGAATTTGAAAAATGCAATCAACTGTCTGCCTTGGCGTATCCTCTTTTTCTATGTAGGAACGATTCTGTCGATTTTATTCGTTGTTCCATGGTATTGTTTAGATTTAAAAGAAAGTCCTTTAGTCACTATGTTGCAAATGATCCATTGCCAAAGCGGGGCAGCAATCGTCAATCTGATGATTCTGGTTGCTTCTTTGTCTTCGGCAAATAGTGCGGTTTACAGTACTAGCAGGATCTTATATCAAACAGCAAAAGAAAAAAGTCTGCCCCTTTGATTTTGTGCGCTTTCTAAGAAAGGCGTACCTTTACACGGTATTTTGATTACAGGAACGTTATTTCTTGCAGGTCTTTGTCTACATTTTTTTGTCGCTGATAGTCGATTGTTTTTTCAGCTTTTGGCAGGCATGACAACGAGTTGTTTTCTATTTGTGTGGTCTTCGATCTTATATGCACATGTTCAATTTGTTAAAGAAAAGAAGCGGAACACTACAGCAAGATATAAAGACCTTGCTTTGTTGGTATTTTTTGCGGCCATTGCTTTCAGCTTGTTATTCGAAAGAACGACACGTTTTATTCCTTTTTTATTAGTTATCTGGTTTGTTTTCTTAAGTTTTGTATATAAAAGAATAAGCGATAGAAATATCAATTAAGACTAAATATATCCGGCAAAACGAATTATTTCAGACTTCCCTGAAATAATCGATACGCCTGAAAAATCTCCCTACGTATAATAAAAGTATCAATTAAGTAGGAGGGGATAGGATGAACTGGTACAAAGTGACGGTAGAAGATACATTGAAAAACTATCAAACATCAACAGAAGGCTTGTCGCAAGAAGAACGGCAGAAACGCCTGACTGATCAAGGATATAATGAGATAGAAGCAAGACAGCAGACAAAACGATGGAAAAAAATAGCAAAACACTTTACTGATCTGCTGATGATCGTGTTGATCATTGCCTCTTTTTTGAAATTTGCTTCGAGCGAATACATCGAAGGAAGTATTATTTTATTCGTAGTGATCGTCAACGGACTCGTTAGTTATTGGCAAGAAAGAAAAGCAGAAGAATCGTTGAATGGTTTGAAGCAGCTGATGGGACAAGAAGCGATAGTACTATCGAACGGGATGCAAGAAAAAATCCCTGCGAAAGAACTAGTAAAAGGAGATGTCATTGTCTTACGTGCCGGAGACGTCGTTCCAGCAGATGTTCGGTTGATCGAAGTACATGATCTACTAGTAGAAGAATCGATTTTGACGGGAGAATCAGAAGCATCTGAAAAAAATCATTCCGTTTTGGCAGCAGAAGAATCAATCGGTGACCAAAAAAATATGGCTTTTTCAGGAACGCTTGTACAATCTGGTTCTGCAGTCGGTGTCGTTGTAGAAACAGGAAACACGACAGAAATCGGTAAAATCAATCAAGCACTGCAATCGGTCGAACAACAAACAACGCCTCTGATCAAGAAGATTAACCGATTGAACAAACAAATTTTTCAAGGCATTCTTTGTTTGATCTTGTTCTTAGTTGTTTTTACAACATTCCGCTATGGCATGGATTGGCATATCCTTCTTTCAGCTATGATCGCTTTGGTGGTGTCAATGGTACCCGAAGGATTGCCAGCTGTGTTGACCATGATCCTATCTGTCGGAGTACATGAAATGGCAAAAGAAAAGGCAATCATCAAAGGACTGCCTTCTGTAGAAACATTAGGTTCTATGACAGTGATCTGTTCAGATAAGACAGGGACATTGACAAAAAATGAAATGACAGTTGTGGATGTAGCAGCAAAAGAAGAAACTCGCGTACTGTCTATTATGAAAAATTGTCAGGAATTAAAGACGAAAGAAGAACAGAAAACAGAAAATTTAAGTGGCAATCCGACAGAACTTGCACTGATTCGTCACACTGAAACAGCCAATCTGCCTTTGAAAAAAATAGAAGCAAAGATTCCGTTTAGCTCTGAATACAAATATATGGCAACGATGCATACGGAGGAAAAAGGAGCGGTGATTTACGTCAAAGGTGCGCCAGAAGTATTATTGGCTAAATCAACTCTTTCTTCTTCAGAACAAGAAGCATGGGGTCAAACAGCCACAGCGTTTGCGAAAAAAGGTCAGCGTGTTTTAGGATTTGCTTACAAAAAAGTAGATTCGAAACAGGAACTCACGCATGAGTCTTTAACCCGATTAACTTTTGCAGGGATTGCCGGGTTGATCGATCCGCCAAAAGAAAGTGCAGTCAAAGCTGTAAAGGAATGCCAACAGGCAGGAATCTCAGTGAAAATGATTACGGGGGATCACAAAGATACAGCAAAAGCGATCGCGGAACAAATTGGCTTAAAACATACTGCTAAAGTTTTAGAAGGGATCGATTTGGATCTTATGTCTGAAGAAGAGTTGATTCGACAAGTACCAAAAGTCGATGTCTTTGCTCGAACGACACCAGAACACAAACTGCGAATCGTGAAAGCTTTGCAGAAAAATGGAGAAATCGTCGGAATGACCGGAGACGGCGTAAATGATGCACCTGCTTTGAAAAGAGCCGATATAGGAATCGCTATGGGAATCAAAGGTAGTGAAGTAAGCAAACAGGCAGCTGATATGGTTTTAGGAGATGATAATTTCCATACGATCGCAAAAGCCGTAAAAGAAGGTCGGCGCATTTTGGATAACTTGCAAAAGACCATCAATTTCTTCTTACCAACTGCGTTAGCTCAAGGATTGATCTTGATTTGGGCGCTGATACTGAATCGGCCGCTACCTTTGTCCCCAGTACAGATTTTATGGGTCAATATGGTAACGACAATCACTTTATCTTATGCATTAGGGTTCGAGTCGCCAGATCCAGAAATCATGAAGCGTCCACCAAGAGACCCAAAGCAAGGAATCCTATCAGGTTATCATTTGTTTCGGATCATCTATGTCGCACTACTGATCATGGTTCCTGCCTATTTATTGGCTATGCAATTTGAAGGGCAAAGCTTACAGCAAACCATTCTTCTGCAAAATATCGTCTTAGCTCAAGCTGTTTACATGATCAATTGCAGAGAGTTGTCCAAGCCGTCATTGAACCAAGGTCTTTTGCAAAACAAATCGCTTTTTCTTTCATTGGGTATCCTTGCTTTATTGCAGGGGATGGTTATTTTTCTGCCAATCGGCCAGCAGCTGATCGGTACAGTAAGTTTAACGATGACACAACAGTTATTGATTGGGGCAAATGTGATTCTTCTATTCTTAGTTGTAGAAATAGAAAAAGGGATCATGAATAAACTGTTTCGCAAAAAAGAAAAAACAGCTAGAGAATTCAGTCGCTAGCCGTTACTATAAAAAAGTTTTGAAAGTGAGTTCAGTCAAACGATTGAGCTCATTTTTCGTTGGAATAGAAGAAATGTATACAATAGGGATATCTAGAGAATCCAGAGGGAAATTGGAAATCAAGATATCTGTTTTTTCAAAAGAAATAGTGGAAAGATCGGTTAGTTCGATAGGTAAGAAGCAGACACGTTTTCCTAGATAATCTTTTAATTCCTGCTGCAAGAACGCCTTCCAGGAAGGTTCTCCTTGGAAAATAAAATAGACATTGAACAAATTCGGTTTGATAGAAAAAATCGTTTGTTGGATCAGTAAAGATAAGAGTTGAAGGAAGAAATTCGGTTCATTGATTTCCATTTCTTTTTTTAGATCGTTCAGTAAATTCTCTTTCTGCTGATACAAGTGTGCATATTGCTGATCATATGTTTCTAAAAAACGATGGTATTGACGGTCCAATGCTTCAATCAATATCGGCGATTCATGATATTTTAATACGAGGAGAGCCAAGTTATCAGTCAGCGATGTTTTTTTTAGTTGATCAAGAGACAGCTCCAAAGCTAGTTCCTCTACAAAAGTTTCGAAGCGTTCGAAAAATGGAGAATGATGCAAGCATCGAGCAGTTTCTTGTCCATAGTTATTGTTGTAATTCCAACTTTCCAGAAAGCAGAAAGAAGCAAAAGAAAGCTCAGTGTTTTTAAGATAAATACCTTCCGTTAAATACAATTTTTTCAATGCAGAGTCATACAGGGAGGAGAGTGTGCTGTTGATATGGATAGAAGAATCTAATCGGCAATTCGCTTTTATACGGATCGTATTGATAAAGAACCAACATGTTTCGAAAATCTCTTCTGTTTCAACAGCTAGTTCAGTTTGACTGAGGTTTCTTAAAAATTGAAAATAATGGGATTCATGGATCGAATAATCCTCGAAAAAATAGTTGTTATGAGTGAAAGGAATCAGCAATCGATGATAGAAAGTACGAATCGCACGCTCTTTTCCAAGAATACAAGCTGTATATTTCGTCAAATCGATCTGCAAGTCGTAACTTGCTAAACGCTGATTGATTTTAGTCACATGTCTTTTCAATGTTCCATAAGAAAGCCCATGGTCGGCTAGAAAATCAGGGACAGCAACTTTTTTTGTAAAAAGCAGATTTTTCAGCAGTTCGACACTGACTGATTGTTTGAAAAAAATCTCCCAAAGGTCATTTGTTAATAAATTTTGCTGGTTTTGCAAACTGATTCCTGCTTGATCGCTGATGATGTCCCAGCCTTCGGGCAGCTGAGAGCGAATAGATTGAAGGTCAGAAAAAATCGTTCGTTCGGTTGTCCCTATGATTTCAGCTAATTCATTTACGGTTATCTTTGTATGATTCAGCAATTGTTCGACTAAAGAAACATGACGTCGAATATCTTTTTCGGTAATGATTTTTTTCATTAGTGAATACATAAATCAGACTCCCTTCTATTCTAAGAATACGGAGAAAATAAACGGTGGTCAAGTTTCATCTGATTTTTCAACCAGTATTCATTTTTATGGAGCATTTACTGGGAAAATGTTTCTGTTATACTGATGATAAGGGTTTCAACAAGAGCCTAAAAACTGATACCACTAAAATCAAAAAATGGATGGGCAAACAATGATCAAAATTTTAATAGTAGATGATAGCGAGATCATCACCGGTGGACTGAATATTTTGTTAGGAATGGAAGCTGGATTTGAAATCGTCGGTTGTGTCAATAATGGAGACAAAGCAGTCGAATGGTGTCGGAAAGAACGAATCGACTTGGTACTCATGGATGTTCGGATGCCTGAGATGAACGGTGTGGAGGCAACGAAAAAAATTACAGAAGAGACAGATACACAAGTGATTATTTTGACGACTTTTGATGAAGACGAATATATCGTAGAAGGTATCAAAAATGGTGCTTCAGGATATTTATTGAAAACAACTGAACCAAAACAATTAATTCAATCAATCTATAGCGTGATGAATGGTCAAAGTATCTTTTCTCATGAAGTCTTGACGAAAGCTAAAAAACAGATTGACTTGCAAAAAAGCGTACCAGATCTTTCTCAATTGACGCCTAGGGAAAAAGAAATCGTTCATTTAGTCGCTAAAGGAATGAGCAACAAGCAAATCGCGAGTCAGTTGTTTTTATCAGAAGGAACAGTCAATAATAGTTTATCTAATATTTTGCAGAAATTAGCATTAGAACATCGTACACAATTAGCAATCTATTATTTGACTGGCAAGGTGGGAAATGAAGATGGGGAATTTTAAATTATTTTTCAGTACACTAACCATCGTTGTCTTATTAAGTATCATCTTTTTACGCACAGAAGCTAATTTGACTTTTATTATCATTCTTTTTTTACTATGGTTAAGTTTGCTGCTGTTGAGTATCAGTTTCTCGAAGTTTCAACTGATCTTTTTGCTCGTTCAAGGAATGGTCGGTATAACGGCCGTTTTCATCCAACCTTGGCTGTTTTATTTGCTGCCTCTTACTGTAGCAGATTTTTTGACTTTAAAAAAACAAAGATGGCTTCTTTTGTTCCTGGGAATAGGAATGTCCCTATTAGTGGGCGCCTATTTTTTAGACAGCTATATGCAACTAGGCGCTGCTGCTTGGGGCGTGTTTGTCTTTTTCTTGTATGAAACACTTGAACGGATGGATCAGGAAAAGCGTAAACTGAGTGATTCTTCTGACCTGCTTCGAATCGAGCGAAATCATTTGTCGAATCTATTTGCACAAAGTATCATGAATAGCGAAATAAAAGAAAAAGAAGCAGTGCTAAATGAACGGCAACGGCTGATTCATGAAATCCATGATGAATTAGGCCATAAATTAACTGGCGGGCTCATACAGATGGAAGCTGCAAAAATGATTTATCAAGCGAATCCGCAACAAGCAGAGCAGTTGTTATCAGAAGCAATCCACGCGACACGTAGCGGAATCGATGATATTCGAAAAATTCTTCATTCTCAAGCACCTGCGTCAGAAACAATTAATTTGAATCGTATCAAAATGGAACTGCAACGTTTTACGGAACGTTATCAAATTAGGACTTTTTTTCAATATTTTGGCAAAGTTGATCGCTTAGATCCTCTTCAGTGGAAAATATTAATAGGAAATTTAAAAGAGATACTTACCAATATCTTGAAGTATGCCGAGGCGACAGAAGTAGAAGTTCATTTGCATGTATATAATGGTTTTTTACGGTTTCAAGTGAGTAATAACGGAAAAAGAACAGCAGACTATAAAAAAGGACTAGGTATTCTTGGGATGGAAGAGCGTACAGCGGTTTTAGAAGGTCAGTTGCTGATCGATACCTCACAAGGATTCACCGTGACGACCATTTTACCTTTTACAGCAAAAGAGACATGAGAAATCTCATGTACAAATGATGAGAAACTGCACTAGTACAGTTTCTCATTTTTTATATACTTAAAGAAAGACAAGGAGGGGATAGAAATGGAGCGAATTGTAGAAGTCGAGCATTTATCAAAAAAATTCGGTACGCATATCGCAGTGGATGAAGTCAGCTTCGCTGTAATGAAAGGCACGATTTTAGGTCTTTTGGGTCCCAATGGCGCTGGAAAATCAACGATCATCAATATTATTACAGGATTGTTGAATAAAACATCAGGTCAAATCAGTCTGTTTGGGAAAGAGCTTTCTGAAAAAAATCGAGAACTTCGGAAAAGAATTGGTGTAGTTCCTCAAGAATTAGCTCTGTATTATGATTTAAGCGCGGAAGAAAATGTCCGTTATTTTGGTGGACTTTATGGGTTGAGAGGAAAAGATCTGCAACAAGCTACAGAAAAATCATTAAAACTAGTAGGGCTATGGGAGAGAAGAAAAGATAAGCCAGGAAAGTTTTCTGGCGGAATGCAGCGTCGTTTGAATATTGCCATGGCTATCGTTCATGAGCCGGAATTCGTGATCATGGATGAACCAACGGTAGGGATCGATCCGCAATCACGAAACTACATCATAGAAACAATTGAAAAGATGCGGGATGCTGGCAAAACTTCGATCTATACCAGTCATTATATGGAAGAAGTCGAACGTTTAGCCGATACTATCGTGATCATTGATCATGGGAAAGTCATTGCTTCTGGAACGGAAGCGGAACTAGTCAACCTGATAACAGATAAAAAAAATATCAAGATCACCGTAGCAAATCCACAAGATGTCGTACTAGCTGAATTAGAACAGCAGTCAAGTGTACTTCAAACGAATATGGAAGGAAATACACTGATTGTCACTGTTGCTGTTGAAAGCAATGCATTGAATCATTTGCTGATGGATCTGATCAAACAAGGAGTCGAAGTCGACAGCGTGGAACAGCAGCGGATTAATTTAGAGACCGTCTTTTTGAATCTAACAGGAAGAAAGTTAAGGGATAAGTAGGTGAGAAGATGAATATTCCGATTATTATCCGAACGTTTGTACAGCAACTCCGAGATAAATCAACGTATATATATTTTTTACTTTTTCCATTATCGTTGATGCTAATACTAGGAACAATCTTGCAAGGGGCTTTCTCAACAGATATCGAATCCAAGATCGAAACAGTGGATGTCCAATATGTGGTTGAAAACGAAGAGTTAGGGCACCAATTTGAACTAGCTGTGAAAGAAAGCTCACCTGACAAGATTTCCTTTGAAAAAAGTCCCTCTGCAAAAGCTGCGACAGAGGCAATGGAGAAAAAGAAAACAGATGCCTATATCAACATTGCGGAGGGGATAGATGTCCAAACAGGAAACCTTTCTGAACTTCAATATACATTATTGAAAAGTTACTTAGTAGAAGTATTCCAAGTGATCCATTTTGTGCAAGGAGCCCAACAATTCAATACATCGCCACAAGAAATATTGGGTGGCGCAGCAAAATTGGATGATGTTATCGAAGTAGATCAGACAAACTTGAAGAAGTCAGCAAATTCGTATCAGTATTACTCGATAGCGATGATTGCGTTATTTGTTTTATATATGTCTGAAAGCGGCTTAGAGATGTTTGGAAAAAGTCGACGTCAGCATATTTTGCAGCGAGAGTTGATTAGTCCTCTCAGCAGGCAGAAGATCATCAATTCAACTTTTACAGGACATGCATTACTAGGCTTTTGCGTAGTGCTTACACTGATGCTCCTCACTCAATTACTGTTTCGTGTACCTTGGCATCAGCAATTTGTATTTTCCTTTTTGAGTTTATCTTCACTGATGTTGTTGTTTTTAGTATTAGGCAGTTTTCTGGAAACGATAGGAAAAGATGTTGGTTCTGGTTTGACACAGATTTTTATCCAAGTAGCTGCTTTTTTGGGTGGCGGATATTTTCCTGTAAGTGAAGGTATGGCGAATTTTTCACCGATGGGCTGGATCATGGGACCGCTCAGGGAAGCTTTATGGACGAATAATCCCTTGCAGTGGCGCGGTATTTTATTGAATTTATTTGCTGCAGGAATATTGTATGTCGGGATGTCGATTGTACTAAACAAGAGGGAGGAATTCTAAATGAAAGAAATTCTATGGATCATTCGTGAACGGTTTATTATTTGGAAAAACCACCCCTTGCAAGTATTGTTTTTACTAGGCATACCGTTACTTAGTATCGTCATGTATTTGTTTATTTACAGCAATACGAATACCCTGACCGGTACATTGTCAGTCGGCGTGATAGACCAAGATCAGTCGATCTATAGTCAGGAATTCATTGAGTCTTTAAAAAAGCGAGTAACTGTCAAAGAAATCGAAGAAGAGGATGCAGACAAAGTATTATCGGAACAGCAAGTATCCGCAACAATTGTTTTACCGGAAGATTTCTCTGAAAAAATGAAGGCGGGTCACTTAGCAACTTTGAGATTCAGAACATTTCAACAAGGTGAAGTCATCGATTCCCTTAAGAATATAGTAAAAACCTCTTATAACGAGATTTTGTCTATTGCAAAATTTGCAGAAGGCAGTGGGGAAAAATCAGCTTTTGATTTTGCTGAAGGATCGCCCAAACTAAAATTTACTTCATTTGCAAAAGATGATCAAAGCAAAATAATGACGATCCAGATTTTAGGATTTATGTTGATGATGTTGTTGTATCAATCGGGGAATTTTGGAGCGAATACGATCCAAAATGAACGAAGAAATAAAGTTTATCAACGATTGATGACTACTCCGGTTCCTAGAAAAACTTATTTTATCGGAACAGCGGCGTTTGCATTTCTTGCCATGCTTTTTGAAGTACTGTTTACCGTATTTTTAATGAACGTGGTATTTCGAATCGATATAGGATTATCGGCAGTTTATTTGATTGCCCTATTAGCTGTTTTTGGATTAGTAGCAGTGGCATGGTCGATTGCAATCGGTGTCAATTCGCCAAGTAGTCACTTTGCCACCGGTGTCCAGAGTATCTTGTTTACGATAACCAGTCTCCTATCAGGAGCGTTGATCCCTAATGAGATCATGCCAGAATTCATGCAGAAAGTAGCTCAGATCACTCCTCAGTATTGGGTAATAGATGCAATCAAGCAACCCCAGAACCAACATGGATTTACGGCGGTCATAATGAATGTACTAGTATTAGCAGCATTTGTATTACTTTTTTTCAGCATTTCCATTTATGGATTGATGAAAAAGAAAAATATCGAAGTATTTGATTAGCAACTACTTGTATTCATTTTCCTATTCTTACGTGGTATCTTTGAATAAAGCGAATCAATAAGAAAGAGATGGAAGCAGATGCTAACGAAAAAAGAACTAATCGATTACATCGATGAAACATACAATTTGTCTCCAGAATATATTTTTAAAAAATTCCCTGATTATTGCGTATTCAGACATCAAAAAAGCAAAAAATGGTTTGGGGTCCTGATGTCTGTTCCAGAAGAAAAAATCTATGATGATGCAAGTGACCATAGGATCATCGACATCCTTGATTTGAAGGTCGATCCTGAACTTGGCGGAATTTTGCGAGGAAAAGAGGGGTATTTTCCAGCCTATCACATGAATAAAGAACATTGGATCTCTGTTGATCTACGTAAAATAGAAAAGCTAGATGAACTAGCAGGTTTGATTGATGGAAGTTTCAAATCAACGCAATGAATTCTAGGAAAAATAGAGAAGAGGTTGTGACAGAAGTGTTTAGTTTCAAGAAATAAGAAGGAATTTACGAAAATTGCTTCTCAAATTTTTGGGAAATTTGGGCTTATTTCTGAAGAAGTTACTTCTGGAACACCGTTTATTCGAAAAAAGAGCTGCGACAAGAATTTTGTCACAGCTCTTTTATTTTTATTTTCCTAAATAAAATTCCCGCATCGTTTTTGCAATCATTTTGATCAAAGGATGATCTTTTGTGAAGCTAGAAGATAAATAAATTGTTCGTGTCAAGGGCAAATCTTTGATTTCCCGCAAGACGAAAGGATCATTTTTATCGTAAGACCAAGAAACTTTTGGGAAAAAGCTAACAGCTAAGCCTTGCTTGACAATAGAACGTAATGTCGCAGGATCATCTGTCGTCGAACTGATCGTCAATTCGATACTTTTCGCTTCAAGTGCTGCATCCAGTGTATGACGGAAGGCATTGCTCTTTGACAGCATCAAGATGGGGGTGCGTTGGATATCTTCTAATTGCAGATGTTCTTTTTTCGCAAGAGGATGTTTCTTAGGAATGGCTACATAAACAGGTTCTTTCATGATAGGAATATTGGTCATGCCAGGCTTCATCTCCGAAGTGATGTACAGTACAGGGTCGGTAATATCATCTGGTAAATGATGTTGCATGATCGTTAATTGGATATCAGGATGCTTTTCCATAAAAATTCGGACTAAGTTCGGAATAGAAACAGAGGCTACTTCTAAATACAAAATGACGGAAGTAACGATCTTCTCATTGACTGAAGACAATAATTTGATTCCTTCTTCTAATGTGTCTAATGTCTTGACTGCATATGGATAGAATTCTTCTGCATAAACAGTTGTCTCAATGTTTCTGCCGCTATGGTAAAACAAAGGGACCCCTAATTCATTTTCCAAATGTTTGATCGCACGACTCAAGGCAGGTTGAGAAATAAATAATTCTTTGGCTGCTTGGGTGACATTTTTTGTTTCGAACACTTTTTTAAAATACTGTAGATGAAGCAATTTCATAATTATCCATCCCATCCATACCTTTTTGTTATGGTTTTTTCTTTTTTTGGCATTTTTTATTATAGCAGAAATTGACTAAGATAGCAGTGGAAAAAGTAAGTGCTAAGGAGGCGAGGCTCATGAGTACAGGTTTCTTATTTCCTGGGCAAGGCAGTCAGAAGTTAGGGATGTTAGCAGATATCCCTGAAATGTACATGGAACGTTTAGAAAATGTGACGGGGTATCGGTTAGTTGATAAAGAAGAAAACTATCAAGATACGGTTTTTATCCAGCTAGCATTACTGACAAAAGCAGTATTTTATTTAGATGAAATGGAAAAAAACGGTATTCAGCCTGATATTGCAGCAGGACATTCGATCGGTGCTTTTTGTGCAGCTGTTGCTTGTCGATCTTTGACATTTGAGAATGCAGCGGAACTAGTCTATCACCGCGCAGTCTTAATGAAAGAAGCTTATCCAAGCGGTTATGCAATGGGCGTAGTAGTAGGTGTGACGAGAAGCGAAGCAGAGAAAATTGTAGCAAAAACGTTTGATCCTGACCACCCAGTCTATCTGTCAAATGAAAATTGTCCGATGCAACATACGTTATCTGGGAGTATCGAAGGTTTATCCGTTACGTTGGCAGAAGCCAAACGGCACCAAGCGCAAACAGCGAAGCTGCTGAAAGTTCCTGTGCCATCTCACTGTCTCTTGATGAATGATACGGTCAAGAAATTCAAGCCGTATATGCAGTCTGTCCATCTATCTGATGCTAGATGTTTGTATATAAAAAATACGGATGGAAGAGCCACTCAGGACGCAGAAGAGATTCGTAAAGATCTGTTGGAAAACCTAGCTTTCCCTGTGCAATGGAACCAAATGATGGACTTGGCAAAAGAATTAGGAATGGATCTGACGATTGAATTTCCCCCCGGCAATACTTTGACAAAGCTGATTCATACAAAATTTGGTGTAGATAAAGGGATCCGTACGATCAATCTAGACCAACATGGTATTGATGACGCCACGTTTCTATATCAAAAATGGAGATGACTAATTATGGAAAAACCAAACCGCAACTGGGCTTCTAAACGCGAAAAAAAAGCGCAGCGATTGGAAAAAATCAGCAACTTGCTCAATGGCAAGTATGTAGAAACTGAAAAAATCGTAGAAGTAATGGAAAAACTGATTGCTCCCGGCGACAAAGTTGTATTAGAAGGCGACAATCAAAAACAAGCAAGTTTTCTTTCAGAAAGTCTTGAAAAAGTAGATGCAGAAAAAGTGAATGATCTGCATTTGATCATGTCTAGTATCTCACGACCAGAACATTTGAATATTTTTGAAAAAGGAATCGCAAGCAAGATCGATTTCTCTTATGCTGGTGCACAAAGCTTGCGTGTCGCCCAAATGATTGAAGACGGCACAATGAAATTAGGAGATATCCATACTTATTTGGAACTTTATGGACGCTTATTCATCGATTTGATTCCAAATGTTGTTTTAGTAGCTGCAGATAAAGCAGATAAAGACGGCAACTTGTACACAGGCTTCAACACGGAAGAAACACCAACAATCGTCGAAGCTGCAGCTTTCAAAGATGGTATCGTGATCGTTCAAGTCAACGAAGTTGTCGATTCTTTACCACGTGTTGATATCCCTGGTGACTGGGTAGACGTTGTCGTGAAAGCAGATAAACCTTATCAATTAGAAGCTTTATTCACACGAGATCCTCAAAACATCACAGAATTGCAAATCCTAATGGCAATGATGGCAATCAAAGGAATCTACGCAGAACACGGCGTACAATCTTTGAATCACGGTATTGGGTTTAATACAGCAGCTATCGAATTGTTACTGCCAACTTATGGCGAATCACTAGGGTTGAAAGGGAAAATCGCGAAGAACTGGGTATTGAACCCACATCCAACGATGATTCCAGCCATCGAATCAGGTTGGGTTGAAAGCATCCATAGTTTTGGTGGCGAAGTTGGTATGGAAAAATATATTGCTGCTCGCCCCGATGTCTTTTTTGTCGGTAAAGACGGCACGATGCGCAGTAACCGAACATTATCACAAGCTGCAGGACAATATGCCATCGATATGTTTATCGGTTCAACCTTGCAATTAGATTACGAAGGAAACTCTTCTACCGTAACAAAAGGACGTTTATCTGGTTTTGGCGGTGCGCCTAACATGGGACATAATCCTGGCGGTCGTCGTCATTCTACACCAGCATGGCAATCACTTCGCGACAATGATGATCCATTAGGGAAAGGACAAAAATTAGTTGTTCAAATGGTTGAAACATATGGTTCAAATAAAAAACCAGTCTTTGTCGAAGAATTAGATGCACTAGCTGTTCAAAAACAAGCAGGCTTAGCCAATGCTCCAGTGATGATCTATAGCGAAGATACTACACATATCGTGACAGAAGAAGGAATTGCTTATTTGTACAAAGCAAAAACAAAAGAAGAACGACAAGCAGCAATTGCAGCCATCGGCGGTGTCACACCTCTTGGGATGACAAGTACTAAAGAATCACTAGACCGTTTGCGTGCAGCCGGCATCGTGAAATTACCAGAAGATCTAGGCATCAAACGTAGTGAAGCGAAACGTTCATTATTAGCTGCACAAACCATCGATGATTTGATCGAATGGTCAGATGGCCTATATGAACCACCAATGAAATTCAGAACTTGGTCATAAAATTGGCGAGGAAAACCTTTTGTCGCCATTTACCCAGATGGAAGAAGAAAGACGAATAAGCAGAACGTGTATGCTCTGTTTTACAAAAAGGGGAGAGATCCATGGAACAATTAGCTTATAAATATCCAACGAAACAGCCGATCAATAAGAAAATCCATGTAGGAGTGGTCGGTTCAGGTGATTTGGAAATCTTGATGTTTCCAACAGAAAAAAAAGAATCTACTGTAAAAATCTGTACAGGAAGCGATGGCTTCGGCGAAGTATGGAACAACGTATTAACGAGATTTTTTGATCGTTATCCAATTTCAGCAGATATCGTGATCAATGATTTCGGTGCTACACCAGGAGTTGTGTACCTACGATTGACGCAAGCAATGGAGGAACTTTCAGATGAAAAATAGTTTTGTAGAATTAAACGCCAGAGAACGAGTGAACGCTCTACTTGACAATGGACGTGAATTGATTGGTCCATTCGATCAAATCATCGCGCCAAGTTTGCCAGCACAAGGAATCGTCCCTGAAAGTGATGACGGGATCGTTGTCAGCCGTGGCACGATCAATGGTAAACAAGCAGTAGTAATCGCTATGGAAGGAAAATTCCAAGGTGGCGGTATCGGTGAAGTTTCCGGTGCAAAAATCGTTGCTGCACTCGAACATGTATTAGAAGAAAACAAAAAAGGAAATGAAATCTTTCCAGTCATCGTACTAGATACAGGCGGTGTTCGTCTGCAAGAAGCGAACTACGGACTGTTATCTATTTCAGAAATCGGAAATGTAATCATTGCTCTAAAACAATATGTACCAGTCATCGGTTTGATTCCAGGACGTGTAGGATCATTTGGCGGTATGTCGATTACTTCAGCATTGATGAGTTATTTGATCGCAACAAAAAAAGCGAGAGTCGGTTTGAATGGACCAGAAGTTATTGAACAAGAAGCAGGTGTTCGAGAATTTGATTCTAGTGACAAAGACTTGATTTGGAATACATTAGGATCTCGTCAACGGGTAGAATCAAAAATCATTGATGAATTAGTGACTGATAGTGTAGAGGCAATCAAAGCTGCTGTCATCGCAGCAATGGACGAACGAAAAGACACGCATCGCAGTGAAAGCTCAGCATTTTATTTATCATTACTTGATTCTTTGGATCTTTCAAAACCAATGTCCATTGACGATTACAATGAAGCAATTGCTAACCATCAAGCAAAATCAATGGACTTACCAGAAGTAGCAGAAGGAAATGAACCAGCTGCAGCAAGTGTTGGTTACGATTGGTTTGCGGCACTAACTGGCATGAAAAATCCAACTTCTTCTATTAGTACTGTGTATTATGGTAAATCAAGTAAATTCATAGAAGAAGCCATCGTGACATCAATCGTACCTGATCCTAAAAACCCGATGTACCGTGTACGAAACGGTGAAGTTGGTTTAGTTGAAGGTTTCCGCATGGGACAAATTTTGGATCACGTTTACGAAGAAGATAAAGATAAAAAAGTGAAACGGCCAATCGTCGTTGTGATCGATGTACCAAGCCAAGCATACGGCTATAACGAAGAATTAATTGGTATTCATGTGGCTTTGGCTAATAGTGCTGCTGCTTATGCAAAACTCCGTCAAGCTGGACATCCAGTTATTGGATTGATTGCAGGAAATGCTATTTCAGGTGCATTTTTAGCGCATGGATTACAATCAAGCCGCTTGATTGCTTTAAACAATAAAGAAATCACTGTCCAAGCGATGTCTAAAGAAAGTGCTGCACGTGTGACAAAACGTTCGGTTGCTGAAATCGAAGCAGCTGCTGAAAAAGTTCCAGCTATCGCTTACGATATCAATAATTATACAAAACTAGGAGCGATCTATCATTTCCTAGAAGATATCACCGACCAAGCTGCTTCAGAACAAAATGTCAACAAAGTCATCGAAGCAATCAATGAAGCCATTCAAGATGTCCGCAATACAAATGACACGATGCTGACAAATCGATACACGAACGAAACAGCCAAAACATTCGGACGTGTCGAAACAAATAAAGTCCGTGCCAAAATGGACGAAGAATGGGATGCATAAAAAATGATTCAAGCACATGATATTGTTCTTTTTGATAAACATGAAATAGAAAGGTTCCCCTTGCCTGAATGGGTCGTTCTAACTGAAAAGATGTTCGGAACAGTCCGTCGTGCGTCGACAGATCACGCCGAAATACTACCGATTGGATTACGTGGCCCTGCCCGCAATCAGAGATGGGCAACAGAAATCTCAAAACATGCTGTCAAACAAGTCATTCATCCGTGGGACATCATCGAACAAGAATCGTATAGACAAGAGAAAATCATGGATTATCCTGTTTATCAGCAATTTCATGCTGCTAGAAACATATTATCAGGATGCAAGTGGGGAATCGGCGGCAGCTTAGGATTTGAATTATCAACTGGGATTCCGGCAGTAAAAGAAACCAGTGATTTTGATTTGCTGCTGTACGCAGATTCACCGATTGAATTGCCAATTCAGGCAATTCGATCGCATCCTGCTTTTTTTGAGCAATTCGATACCCAAGTAGTGACTCGGCAAGGCGGTTTTTCACTAAAAGAGTATTTGAGAGAGCCAGAGAAAAAAATTCTATTGAAAACAGTCGAAGGACCTAAATTAACCAAAGAACTTTGGTAATAAAGAAAAAGAGAGAGAAAGAGATGTTTGAAAACAAAAAAATCAAAATCAACGTAAGTGACTTCCAGAAAGTATCAGCTGTAACGGCTGTTATGATGCAAACGATATTGAGCTTTGCTTTGGCAAACAGCCACAGCGCAACAAATACAGCTTTTCTTGGTACCTTTTACGTCATCGTTAAATACACAGCACCAATGTTTATTTTTGCAATTGTCTATAATATGGTAAAAACAAGTCAGCATTTGTCTTATTGGGAATTTTTGAAAGAAAAGTTTTTTGAACTAGTCGTTCCGTATCTTCTATGGACGACGGCTTATCTTTGGCTATTTCCAGCAGTCCAACAACAAACTCCGTATACGGATACTGCAAGCTTTTTACTGAAATATGTCACAGGTGATGGAGCGCCTCATTTATGGTATACCGTGATGATGCTGCAGATTCAATTGTTCATGCCGTTTTTTGTTTGGCTCGGTTACAAAGTATTTGCTAATAAAAAATATGTATGGCCAGTATTGATTGGTTCAACGATTTTATATGTTGCATGGTATCTGTTCTATCAAACACAAGTATTGACTGGTCCTTATCATGACAGCTGGTACTTGTTAGATCGGTTTGTTGCTAGTTTCATGATTTACGGGATTTATGGGGTAGCCGCATTTGTTTATCACGAAAAAGTCTATCAATATTTGGACAGAGTACGTTATCTTTTCTTACCTGTTGGCTTAGTTATCGCGTTCTTTTCTGTCCGTTCATTGCTCGCACATCCAGGAGACTTGAGCTTTGCGAATGCGCCTTACTTGAATACGATCCAAAGTTTGTACAGTTTAGTCATCATCTTTGCTGTCTTCATGGGCGCTTCAAAAATGATTGTAAACGATTCGCCAAAATTACCATTGTTTAAATGGTTGTCTGTTTATGCTTACCGTACGTATTTAGCCAATGTATTTGTTTTCCAAGTACTGTTGTTATTGTTTAAAGATAGTTGGCTGCAGTTACCTTCAGGAGTCATGATTCTTGTAGCTTATCTAATGACGGCAAGTTGTGCATTTGCTTTAAGCTGGTTGCTTCACATCATTTGGGTAGCCATCAAAAAAGGTTTCAACAAGTAATAGAAAGAAGGAGTGAGTGTCATGATAAATGACGAACGAAAAAAAGCAGTGACTCAGCAACTCGCTGCGTTGGTAGAGGAAGCATTGCTCGCAGAAGTAACATTAAGCCCAAAACCTGGATTAGTGGATGCACTGGATGCGGGTGCACATTCCGATATGGACTATGCTTTATTTCTTAAGTCTGCGAAGACGCTGACTCCTTTTTTTGAAGAAATGGCTCAAATAGCATGGCAACATGCTATCGATCAGGAGTTAAGAGAAAAGATTGCTGAGATTGGACGGAAAGCGGAAAAAGCAATGTTGATTGCTACAGATGGCATCAATACCCATAAAGGAGCGATTTGGGCAATGGGGCTATTGACCAGTGTGACTGCACAAAAAATCAGTATGGAACAGCCTTTTTCTTTAACGGAAATACTCGGTGATGTCAGCAAGCTTGCTGCTTTTCCTGATACAAAATATCGTCATAAAAAAACCACTCATGGGCATACGGTGAAGCAAAAATACGGCGTAAATGGTGCATATGAAGAAGCAGTGTTGGGTTATCCGCATATCAGGCTTGCAATCCAAGCTGCTAAGGAGCTAGATAATGATTCTGATGTACAGAAACAAATGCATATGTTGTTAGTTTTGATGAGTTCCTTAGATGACACCTGCGTATTGCATCGCAGTGATCAGAAAACGTTAGTGGAAATGCAAAAACTTGCTCATGCTGCTAGTCAAAGTGCTTTACCAAATCGTCCATTTATAGCACTGTTGCACTTTTGTCAGGAAAACCAAATTTCTCCTGGAGGAAGCGCAGATCTTTTGTCTGCCAGTTTGTTCATGCTGAAGATAGAGGAAATATGGACTGCCAACACATATGTCTGTCCGATGTCACTCAATGAGTAAATTAAGACAAAATTGCTAAAAAAACAGTTTATGCATCTGGTTATTGACTCTTCTTTTCGGCAAGGCTATGATAAAAATAGTTTTTTGTAATAAAAGATAACGAGGAAGACAATGAAAAAAATCAATTATTTAGCAATCATTTTGTTCGTGGGCCTATGTTTGTTTGCTCTGCCGACCCAAGGATTCGCTGTCGCGGGTGGTCATGGCGGCGGAACATCTAGCGGTCGAAGTTCGGGCAGAAGTTCATTTGGCGGTCGTTCATATGGGGGCAGTTATTTTGGCAGTCGTTCTTACGGCAGAGATTCTTATGGGTATTATGGCCCAAGTACAGGTCCTTCTAGTTATGAGCAAACGGGATTTCTTGCATTAGCTGTTTTGTCAGTAGGAGGGGTTTCTGCATTTTCTATCGTCAAGAATAAAAGACAAAAGAAAAGGCTGAAATCGGAGATATTGTCCCGCATGTCAGGAACGGCTAAAGAAAAGAAAGCACAGTTTCTGGAAATCCAAAAGATATTCATGAAGATCCAATCCGCTTGGGAAGAAGAAACTCCTGAAAAAGCCAGAAGCTGTTATACAGACAAGCTGTTTGCCGAACATCAGAAAGTTCTGCAAAAAAACAAAGCAGACGGTGTAAGAAATCATACTAAAAAAGTAACTATTCAGGAAGTAGGAAATTATCGACAGATCCACGAGAATAGTTTTGCCATCCGAATTGATTTCAGATGCTGTGATTATTTAGTTGATCGAAAAGATGGACGCTTGATCTCAGGAAGTACGACGCAACGACAGTATTTCTCTCAGATATGGTATTTTGATTTTTCTGAGAAAGAAAAAAGATGGCAGGCCGATTTTATTCAGCCGATTATGCTGGATTGACAGGAAATATTTATGAATGGAGCTGTGACAAAAGTCTTGTCGCAGCTCCTTTTTCGAATAAACGGTGTTCCAGAGATAGCCTATCGGCAATAAGGCTGAACATCTCTGTCACAACCTCTCCACTAAATGGTGTTCAAAAGCTTGCATCTT